>JAKAZC010000280.1 GCA_021826655.1 Actinomycetes bacterium
TGATCTCGTCGGCCAGGAGCACCTGGGTGAAGACCGGCCCCCTGCGGAACTCGAAGTCGCTCGTCCGCTGGTTGTAGACGCTCGAACCGGTGATGTCCGAGGGCAGCACGTCGGGGGTGAACTGGATTCGCCGGAACTCGCAGCCGAGCGAGGAGGCCAGTGACCGGGCGAGCACGGTCTTGCCGACTCCGGGCACGTCCTCGATGAGGACGTGCCCGCCGCACAGAACGGCCACGAGGAGTTGCTCCACCGTGTCGGGGTGGCCCACGAAGACCGACATGACCTCCGAACGGACGGCGAACACCGTCTCTGCAGCGAGGCGTCCGCCCTCGTGCACCTCCCTCCCCGGCGGCGTGCCGTCGCCCACGGCTCCCGACATCTTCGATCTCCTGCGTCAAGTCCAGCTCGAGTGGACCTCGAGTCCAGCGGCCAGCGCGGCCCCAGCCCCGGTGGGGGTCCAGCCGACGCTAGCGGGGGACAGACGTTGCGGCCGGACGTCTCCGCGGCGGCCCCTCCGGTGCGGACCGGTCGGGCGGGCCCCTCCGGCGGGGCGGAAACCCGGGCGGACCGGGCGCCCCGGTGCAATACCCCGGGCGAGTGGGGAAAGATGGGGCCCGCCGATGCTGGTGGCTCTCGCGACCGGCTCGAACGGGGAAAGGGAGAGTGCCATGGGGGATCGACCGCTGGAAGGGCGCGTTGCGCTCGTCACCGGGGCGAGCAAGAACATCGGTCGGGGGATCGCCCTCGAGATCGGCGCCTGCGGAGCCGCCACCTACCTCACGGCGCGCACCCTCGACAGCGGCCCGGGGGGCACAACCGGGCTGCGGCAGACCGCCGCCGACATCGAGGCGGCCGGGGGCGAGGCCTACCCCATGGCCTGCGACCACACCGACGACAGTTCCACCGAGGCGGTGTTCGACGAGATCACCCGGCGCCACGGGCAACTCGACCTCCTGGTGAACGTGGCGTCGCCGGACTTCTCGTCCATGGTCGGCAAGTCCTTCTGGGAGCTGCCGTTCGACGACATGACCCGTTGCCTCTCGATCGGGCCGCGCTCGAACTTCGTGACCACCGCCCTCGCCGCCCGCCTGATGATCCCGCGCCGCAGCGGCCTCGTCGTGAACGTGTCGTCGCACGGCTCGAGGGACTACCTGCTGTCGGTCCCCTACGGCGCCGGCAAGGCTGCCATCGACAAGATCACCAAGGACACCGCGCTCGAGCTGGCCTCCCACCATGTCGCGGTGGTGTCGCTCTGGCCGGGCCTCGTCCTCACCGAGGGGCTGATGTCCCGGGCCACGCCCGGCCCCGACGGCCGGCCCCAGCTCGCCGGGCTCGACATCTCCTTCGGCGAGTCCCCCAAGTTCAACGGCAAGGCGGTCGTGGCCCTCGCTGTCGATCCGGACATCATGGGCCGCACGGGTGGCGCCTTCCGCACGTCACAGCTGGCCCGTGAGCTCGGTTTCACCGAGGACGACGGCTCGCTGCCCCCTGACGTCGAGCGGCTGTCCGAGCACCTCGGTGCCGACAACATTCCCGATTTCTGGCGCGGGGTCGAACGCTTTCCGGGCGCGGCGAGCCCGATCTGACCCGGCCTCCGCCGCCGCGCTGCCGCACTGCCTGGTAACACAGGCGGGACATGGACCGGCGTACTGCACCCCGGACGATCCTGGCGACCGCCGGCGTGGCCGCCGCCGCCCACTACGTCCCGAGCGCGGCCGTGCTCGGGACGTGGACGAGCCTTCGATCGCTGGGCCGTGCATGCCGCTGGCAGGGCGATCCGGCATCGGGCGGAGTGGCACTCACCTTCGACGACGGTCCTCATCCCGAGGGCACGCCGGCCGTGCTCGACGTTCTCGACGACCTCGGGCTGGTGGCGACGTTCTTCTGCCTGGGATCCGAGGCGGATGCCCGCCCGGATCTGGTCGCCGAGATCGTGCGTCGGGGACACGCCGTCGGCACCCACGGCTACCACCACGCCCATCACCTCGGCCGCGGTCCGGCCTGGATCCGGGCGGACCTCGCACGGGCGGCGGCGTCCCTGCGCGAGCTCGGAGTGGCACCCCGCTGGTACCGGCCCACCTACGGCCAGCTGACCGGGAGCACGATGCTGGCCGCCCGGGAGCACGGCCTCGAGACGGTGCTCTGGTCGGCCTGGGGGCGAGAGTGGGCCTCGGAGGATCCGAAGGAGGTCGGCCGCCGGGTGGCGCGCCGACTGCACCCCGGGTCGGTGGTGCTCCTCCACGACAGCGACCGGTTCGGAAGGGCCGGCATGTGGCGCACGGTGGTGGCGGCCCTGCCTGTCGTGGCCGCCACCCTCGCAGAACGGGGCATGCGTTCGGCCACCCTCGACGACCTGGTCGGGGACCGGTCCCCGGTAGCCCGCTCGTAACGCGATGTTCATTGTCAGTTTGATCTTCTGCCGCGCCCAGTTTCCTTGGCGTTCATATCTCTGTCGTACCGTTCAAGGCATGAGCTCGTTGCGTTCAGATGACGAGGCGACCGTCGCCCGTACCGGCACCCGCATGCGCGTGCAGCCTCCCGCCGCCGCGCCGAGGCCATGAGCCCCGACCGGAGCGAGCGCCGGGGCATCGACGTGCCGGGTCCGGTCACCATGGAGAACCGCTTGCGGGCACTCGACCCGGACGGCGACCGACCGGCGGACATCGTGAAGGCGAGCGGTCTGACCCTACGGTTCGGCCAGAAGACCATCCTCTCGGACATCGACATGAGCTTCCGGCGCGGAGGCATCACGGCGCTGATCGGCCCGACGGGATCCGGCAAGTCCACCTTCCTCCGCACCCTCAACCGGATGAACGACAAGGTGTCCGGATTCCGCTGGAACGGTGACGTGGCGCTCGACGGCGAGAGCATCTGGGCCCCCGGGCGGGACCTGCTGGCCCTCCGGCGCCGGGTCGGGATGCTGTTCCAGCGGCCGAACCCGTTCCCGATGTCGATCCGCGACAACGTGGTCATCGGGGTGAAGGCCCATGGCATCGCCAAGGGCAAGCAGCTCGACGTCGTCGCCGAGGAGCGGCTCCGCCAGGTTGGGCTCTGGGATGCGGCCAAGGATCGCCTCGGCGACTCGCCGTTCCGCCTGTCCGGGGGCCAGCAGCAGCTGCTGTGCCTGGCCCGGGCGCTCGCCGTCGGCCCCGACGTGCTCCTGCTCGACGAGCCGACGTCGTCACTCGACCCGGTGTCGACGGAGCGGATCGAAGAGATGTTCCGCAGCCTCTCGCCGGCCCTCACCCTCATTGTGGTGACCCACAACCTCGCCCAGGCACGGCGGGTGTCGCACCACACGATGTTCTTCTACGAGGGCGAGCTCGTGGAGCACGGCCCGACTGCCGACATGTTCGACAATCCGACCGAGGCCCGGACCGCCAGCTACGTGTCCGGCCGGATCGGCTGAACCACGGGGGGCCGGCCCCGACAGATGCCGGCCAGCGGAGCCACCCCCGAGAGAACGCCGGTACGGCGCTCGCTCGCTCGCGCTCGCGCGCCCGGGCGGGGAACCGACCGACAGGTCGACCGACCAACACACACATGAGCAACGAAGGAGGAACGTTGATCCGTCACGTCGCAAGGAAATGGCTGGTGCCGATCATGGCAGCCTTTACCGCCATCGCCGGCGTCGGCCTGTTCGCTGGAGCGGGGCCGGCGGCGGCGGCGAAGCACAGCAAGGCCAACAAGCACAGCAAGTCGTCGAGCTCAGGGATCCCGAAGTCCGGGGTGGAGGCGCCGTCGGCTGCTTCCCTCACCGA
>JAKAZC010000281.1 GCA_021826655.1 Actinomycetes bacterium
CCTGGTGGTGGAGGCGATGATCGGCACGATCATCAGGGCCAGCACGATGCCCGAGGTGAGCAGTCCCTCGCCGTGCCCGGTCGGTCCGCGGAAGTAGCTGAGGACCGGGACGTCGGGTACCCGGTCGGCGACGATCGGGTACACGTGCTGGGCGAGGAAGGGTCCGAGTGTGAGCACGCCCCACAGGCCGATCACCACGCTCGGGATGGCCGCCAGGATCTCTATCGCCGCGCCGAGGGGGCGCGAGAGCCAGCGGGGGAGGCGTTCGGTCAGGGCGAGCGCGGCGCCGATGGAGATCGGCAGGGCGATCACCACCGCGATGGCCGACGTCTGCAGGGTGCCGGCGATGAGCGGCCACGCTCCGTACTCGGACCCCAACGGGTGGGCGACCCCGCTGGTGTGCACGGTGGCGCCGTACGTGTTGCCGGGCCGCCAGGCGGACCCGGTGAGGAATCCCAGGCCGTTCACCCGTACGGCCGGCCAGGCCTTGACCGCGAGCACCGTGAGCGCGAAGGCGAGCGCGGCGAGTGGGAGGATCGACGCGACCCGGCCCCCCCACCGCCAGGCGTGCTCCTCGTGGGACCGGACCGCGCCGACGACCCGCCGGGCCACTGGGGCCCGGCGGGTCGTCGCGTTGCTCACCGATGACTGCGGCAGGGGCAGCTCCGCGCCGTCCCCGAAGGCGGGCATCCTCAGCCGATCTTGACGATCTGCTTGAGGGATTGCCCCGTGACCTTCTTCGGCAGCGGCTGGAAGCTGACCTGGCTCAGGTACTGGGAGCTGTTCCCGAACTTCGGGTTGATCGCCCACTCGAGCAGGGAGCGGATGGCCTTGGCCTTCGCCGCGTCCTGCTGGTGCGTGTTCACGATGGCGTACTCGTAGTTGATGATCGGGTAGCCGTTCGCCACTGGGCCGTTGATCAACGAGATGGTGCCGTTGGCCGGTGTCTTCTTCACGAAGTACGCCGCCTCGGCCGCCACCGCCGCAGGGGTGGGAAGCTCGTAGTTCCCCTTGCCGTTCTGCAGCTGGGCGTACGTGAGCCCGTCGCCGAGGAGCTGGGAGAGGAAGCTGATCCCGACGTAGGCGATGCAGCCGACCGTCGCCTTGCAGCCCGAGACCATGCCGCCGTTGCCGTTCTCGGCCAGGGCGCCTTGGACGTTGGGCCATGGCACGGTGGTGCCGTAGCTCACCTTGGTCCCCCAGCCACTCGGGTCCTGCTTGGAGAGGTACTGCGAGAAGATGAACGTGTCACCGCTGCCGTCGGACCGGTGCAGGGGGACGATGGCCAGGTTGGGCAGCGTCACGCCCGGGTTCAGGGCGGCGATGGCCGCGTCGTTCCAGTTCTTGATGTTGCCCTGGTAGATCTCCGACAGCACCTTGCCGCTGAGCTTCACGTGGGCGGTCACCCCGGGGATGTTGTAGGCGATGACCTGCACCGAGATGGCCAGCGGGATGTTGAGCAGCGTCGGGGTGGACTGCACCTGGGACGGCGAGAGGTAGGCGTCGGAGGAGCCGATGTCGACTGTCCCGCCCGCCGCGTCGGAGATCCCGGTGCCTGAGCCCGTCCCGGCGGTGGTGATGCTGACGTGCGCGAACTTCTGGTTGTACGCGGGGGTCCAGATGTTCCACAACGGGTACAGCAGGGTGCTCCCGGTCTCGGTGAGGCTGGTGGCCGGCGGTGTCTCGACGCCGCTCTTGGGGATCTTTACCTTGGCCGCCGAGGCGGCGGAGACCGATCCCGCCATGGCGATGGCCCCGGCCAGGGCCAGGGTCGGCACCAGGCGGCGTGCTCGGAGTATCTTGCTCACCAATTCGCTCCTTGTTGGTTGGTCTGCTGTGTTGGGCTGTTTGCTGTGGTTGGTTTGGTTGCTGTTGGGATCATCGGGGCCACGCCGGGGGCTTCGGCCCGCGTGGAACCAAGGCCATCGACCCCGTATGGATGTCGTGGTGTGCCGGACCGAGGTCGCTCAGCCCATCCGGCCGGTGACGTAGTGCTCGGTGCGCGCCTCTCGCGGGTGCTCGAAGAGCTGCCGGGTCGGCCCGTGCTCCACCAGCGAGCCTTCGTAGAAGAACATGGTGTTGTCGGACACCCGACGGGCCTGGCCGAGGTTGTGGGTGACGACGATGAGGGTCAGCGCCGGGGTCAGCCGCCGCAGCAGGCCCTCGATCGACTCGGTCGAGATCGGGTCGAGAGCGGAGGTCGGCTCGTCGAGCAGGAGCACCTCGGGTCCGACGGCGAGCGCCCGGGCCAGGCAGAGCAGCTGCTGCTGGCCTCCGGAGAGCCGGAAGGGCGACTCGCCCAGCCGGTCCT
The DNA here is from genome assembly GCA_021826655.1 of Actinomycetes bacterium. Next base: position 2,312 of record JAKAZC010000281.1, read on the forward strand.
TCACCGCGTCCCACAGGCCGACCTCGCGGAGCCGGCGCTCGGCGACCACGTCGAGCTGCTTGCCCTTGGCGATCCGGTGGGCCCTGACCCCGGCGACGACGTTGTCGCGGATGGACATGGGGAACGGGTTCGGGCGCTGGAACACCATCCCGACCCGCCGGCGGAGGGAGAGGAGGTCCTGGCGCGGGGACCAGATGCTCAGGTCGTCGAGCAGCACGTCGCCGAGGTAGCGGAAGCCGGCGACCTTGTCGTTCATCCGGTTCAGCGTGCGCAGGAAGGTCGACTTCCCCGACCCGGTCGGGCCGATCAGCGCGGTGATCGTCCCCCGCGGGAAGGTCATGTCGATCCCCGACAGGATCGTCTTGGTGCCGAAGCTGAGCGAGAGCCCGGCCGACCTGATCACGTCCGCCGGGCGCTCGCGGTCTGGGTCGAGCGCGGCGAGGACCGGGTCGACCAGCGACCGCGGGGCCTTGCCGTTCGCGGCGTGCGGCGGCACGGAGCCGGTCGGTGTGCCGGGGGGCTGTGTCCGCCTGCCGTTGTCCTGTACGCCCATGCTCGGCTCCCGCCGGTCCAGATCCCGACCGGCCGGTGGCCGGTTCGGCTCGCTACGGAGTGGTGAAGATCTCCTTACGTCCGCAAAGGTAGCGAGGTCAGGTGAACGCCCGGCAAACGCCGGAGGACGGGAACTCAAACTTTCGGCAATTCTCCTGTGATCAGAGCGCGAGCCGGGCGGTCACGTCCCCGCCGACGGCGACGCACGAGGACGCGGTCGGGCAGTCCACGGCGGCGAGGCCCGAAGGCACGTACCGGCTCTCAGGCGTCCGCCAGGCCGACCCGCCGTCGAGCGTGGTGGCCACGCCGACCGTCGGTACCGGTGGGTGCGCGGACGTCCAGGCGATGCCGACAGCCGCGCACGAGGCGGGCGCTCCGCACGAGACGCCGAACGTGTCGCCGAGGGCGGGCGGCGGTCGCCCGGCGCCGAACGTGGTCAGCACGCCGCCGCTCGTCACGACGACCCCCCTGTCCGGAGCGATGCCGCTGGTGGTCGTCGACGACGTCCCGACCGCGACACAGGTCCGGCTGTCGGTGCAGGCGACGTCGTGGAGCAGCCCGGTCCCGGCGGGCACCGAGGCCGCCTGCCAGGTCGCGCCACCGTCGGTGGTCACCTGTATCGCACCGTTTCCGTGGCCCGGCCCCGTCGGCACGTAGCCCGCGGTGACACAGGTGCCGGCGTCGGGACAGGAGAGGCCGCCGACTCCGGCGAACCCGGGGTCGAGAGCGCCGGCCCGTTGCCACGAGGCACCGAAGTCGGAGGTCGTTGCCGACCACAGGCCCGAGCCGTCCGACGCGAGGACCAGGCAGCGGCCACCTCCCCGGCAGCTCACGGCGACCAGCTCGCTCGCCCCGGCGGGCGCGTTCACCGTGTGCCAACGTCGCCCGCCGTCG
>JAKAZC010000282.1 GCA_021826655.1 Actinomycetes bacterium
TTCAGGTGCATGGACCCGGTCGACCCGTAGAAGCGGGCGTCGCCGAACGAGAAGATACCGCCGTCGGCCGCCACCAGCCAGTAGCCGTTGCCCGACGGGGTGGCCGCCATGCCGACCACCGGCTGGTTCAGGTGCATGGACCCGGTCGACCCGTAATAGGGCGCGGCACCGTAGGTGAAGATGCCGCCGTCCCGGGCGACCAGCCAGTAGCCGTTGCCCGAGGGAGGGTAGGGGGCGATCCCGACCGCGGGCTGGTTGAGCGGGGCCTGGCCCCACGTGAGGGGTGCCGTGTACAGCTGCCTCGAGCCGCCGCAGAGGTAGCTGGTGCAGCCGGCCGTCCAGGCTGAGTACCCGATCCACCAGTTCCCGGCCGCGTCCTGAAAGAGCGAGCCGCCGCCCGGGCCGGCGACCGAGCCGAAGGATCCGAGGATCGGGCCGGCCTGTGGCTGCGCGCACGGGCCCAGCGGCCCGCTGCAGACCGCGTACCCTTGCGCGTAGGAGGGCGAGGTGTAGCTGCCCCCGGAGAACAGCAGGTAGTACGACCCGTTGGCGTACGCCATGTCCGGGTTCTCGATCGTCGTCTCCCACGGGTAGGCGGCCGTGTCGTTGTACATGAGCTGGGTCGGCTGGCCGACGAAGCCGGTCCCCGAGGAGTCGAGCTGGGCCGACCAGATGATGCCCGGCATCGACGAGCCGCCGTCGTTGGACTTCCACACCAGGTAGGCGAGACCGGTGGCCGGGTCGATGAACGGGCTCGGGTCCACCGATCCCCCGAGGCTCGGCTGGCAGTACAGCGGCGCGCTCGACGTGTCGGTGAACTGCGGGGGGTTGAGGCCGGGGGCGGTGGCGACCGACAGGCAGTCGTTACCGGTTCCCTGGGGCTGGCCGCCGGTCGATGCGTCGTAGTACATCATCCAGTGACCGGCGTAGTAGAAGACTCCCGGCGAGGTCTGGGTGTTGGGGGTCTCCCACGCCGGCGGGTTGGCCAGCGCGGTCGAGCCGAACGGCTGCCCGGTGTAGGAGCCGAACCCCGAGGTCGGGGTGCCCGAGTTGTCCACCAGCACCTGAATGTGGTTCCCGAGCGCGGTGCCGGTCGTGAACGCGTAGTAGGTCGACCCGGAGCGGACGATGTCGGGATCGCCGGCGTCCCCGGGGAACGCCAGCGAGCTCGCCCCCACCACCGGGACGAGCGCCCGGGGCACGGCTCCCCCCGCGGCGGGCGGGGACACCACGCCCACCAGCCCGACCGGGACCGCCGCGACGGCAGCGACCGTGGCGACCGCCGACAACACGGCCGCACGCCGCCACAAGCTCACCTACGCGAGTCCCCGGACGATCTCCACCATCTTCATCCCGCACTCGGTCGGGTTCTGGGCCACGGCAACCCCGGAAGCGCTCAACGCCTCCATCTTGGCCTGCGCCGTTCCCTGCGAGCCCGAGATGATCGCCCCGGCGTGGCCCATCTTGCGACCCGGGGGGGCGGTGACGCCGGCGATGTAGGCGGCCACCGGCTTGGTCATGTGCTCGGCGATGAACTCGGCCGCGCGCTCCTCCTCGGAACCGCCGATCTCCCCGATCATCATGACCGCCCTGGTGTCCGGGTCAGCCTCGAAGGCGGCCAGGCAGTCGATGAAGTTGGTGCCCGGGACCGGGTCGCCCCCGATCCCCACGCAGGTCGTCTGCCCGATCCCCTGCTGGGAGAGCTCGTGCAGGGCCTGGTAGGTGAGCGTGCCGGAGCGGGAGACGATGCCGACGGGGCCCCCGGCCAGCGCGATGTCGCCCGACGTGATCCCGATGTTGATCTTCCCGGGGGAGATGATGCCCGGGCAGTTCGGGCCGAGCAGGCGGGTGCCGGGGAATTCGTGGCGCAGGCGGTTGTAGGCGAGGGCCTCGTCCTGGGCCGGGATCCCCTCGGTGATGCACACCACGAAGGCGATCCCCGCGGCCGCCGCCTCGAGGATGGCGTCGCTGGCGAACCTCGGCGGCACCGAGACGAACGACGCCTCGGCCCCGGTCGCCGCCACCGCCTCGGCCACGGTGTCGAAGATCGGGATGCCGTCGACGTCGGAGCCGCCCTTGCCCGGGGTGACCCCGGCGACGACCTTGGTCCCGTAGTCGCGGTTGCGCAGGCCGTGGAACCGGCCCTGACCGCCGGTCAGGCCCTGCACGACCACCTTGGTGCTCTCGTCGACAAAAATGCTCACGTTCTCTCCTCGCTTCAGTTGCCGGCCAGGGCCACGGCCCGGCGAGCGGCGTCGAGCATGGTGGGCTCGGCCACCATGCGGTCGGACAGGTGGGGCGCCAGCAGCTCGCGCCCGACGACCGCGTTGGTGCCGTCGAGCCGGAGGACGATCGGGGACCTGATCTCCACCCGTCGGAGCGCCTCGATGATCCCCTTGGCCACCTCGTCGACCCTGGTGATCCCGCCGAAGATGTTGACGAAGATGGACCGCACCGCCGGGTCGGCGTTGATCACCTCGAGCGCGGAGGCCATCACGTCGGCGTTGGCGCCGCCCCCGATGTCGAGGAAGTTGGCGGCCGAGCCGCCGACCTGGTTGACCACGTCGAGCGTGCTCATCGCGAGCCCGGCGCCGTTGGCGATGATGCCGACCGAGCCGGAGAGGCCGATGTAGTTGAGGCCCCGCTCCTTCGCCATGCGCTCACGCTCGTCGTCGGTGCTCGTGTCCGCGTACTCCTCCCATTCCGGGTGCCGGAACGCGGCGTTCTCGTCGAGCGTCACCTTGGCGTCGAGGGCGTGCACCCGCCCGTCGGTCGTCAGGATCAGCGGGTTGATCTCGGCCAGGTCGCAGTCACCCTTTACGTAGCAGCGGTAGAGCTTCACCAGCAGGCTGGCCGCCTGGTCGCGGGCCTCCTCGTCGAGCTTCGCCTCGTCGACCCAGCGTCGGGCGGTCTCCTCGTTCAGGCCCACCGTCGGGTCGATGGAGAGCCGGGCGATGGCGTCGGGGTTGGTGGCGGCCACCTCCTCGATCTCGACGCCGCCCTCGGCCGAGAGCATGCCCAGGTGGACCTTGTTCGGCCGGTCGAGGGTGAAGCTGGCGTAGTACTCCTTGGCGATGTCGGACGCGTGCTCGATCCAGAGCCGGTGGACGACGTGCCCCTTTATGTCCATCCCGAGGATGGCCTGGGCATGGCGGCGGGCCTCGTCGGCGTCCGCCGCCAGCTTGATGCCGCCGGCCTTCCCGCGGCCGCCGACCTTCACCTGCGCCTTCACCACCACCGGGTAGCCGGCGGCGTCGGCCTGGGCGACCGCCTCCTCCACGGTGTCGGCGGCCCCTCCCGGCGAGGTCGGGATGCCGAAGCGGGCGAAGTACTGCTTGCCCTGGTACTCGTAGAGGTCCACGCTGGTCTCTCCTGTTCCGTCGTGCTGTTCCGTGCTGTTCCGTGCTGTTCTGTCTTGCTGCTCCGGCGCGCTGTTCCGTCGTGTCCGTCGCCGCGCCGCTCTCACCGCCGCGGCGACCTCGGTGCGCCGATCTGCGCCACTGTGCTGCTGCCCTGCGCTGCTGCCCTGCGTCGATGCCCTGCGCCACACGACCGGCCGCCATGACGACCACGGACCACACGACCACGGGCCACACGACGAACGGGGCCGCAGGTGCCACGGCCGCACGACCACGGGGCCGGGCCGGCACGGCGCGCTACACCCCGAGCGCCTCCTCACGCCGGTCGAGAGCCTCGGCCAGCCATTCGCCGATGGAGTCGAGTGCCGCTCCCGGCGTGAACACCGCGGCAACCCCG
>JAKAZC010000283.1 GCA_021826655.1 Actinomycetes bacterium
CCTTCGTGGCGGCGGGTGTGGAGCCCGAGGCACGGGCCGAGGAGCTGGCCGTCGAGGACTGGGGCAGACTGGCGGCATGGCGGAAGGGTCGGGGGTAGGCGGGACGGTCCGGCGCGTCGTCGCCCCTGCCAAGCTCACCGTCACGTTGCAGGTGCGGGGCGTCCGGCCCGACGGGTACCACGACCTCCTGACCGAGATGGTCTCGCTCGACCTGGCCGACGAGCTCAGGATCGACCCGGAGGGGAGTGGGCTCCGCATCGCCGCCGAGGCGGGCACCAGGGCCCAGGGCCTTTCGGCCGGTCCCGACAACCTGGTCCGGCGGGCCCTCGACCTCGCCGGACGCTCCGCCGGGGTGGAGCTCACCAAGCGGATCCCCGTGCAGGGGGGCCTCGGTGGCGGGTCTGCGGACGCCGGCGCCGTGCTCCGGTGGGCCGGCTTTCACGATGCGGCGGCCGCCGCCTCCCTCGGAGCGGACGTGCCCTTCTGCATCAGGGGCGGGAGGGCCCTGGTGAGCGGGATCGGCGAGGAGATCGAGCCGCTTCCCTTCCAGCCCCGCTCGTTCGTGCTGCTCGTCCCGCCCCTCGGGGTGGACACGGGGGCGGTCTACCGGGCGTGGGACCTCCTGTCGTCCCAGCTCGGACGGCCCTGGCACGAACCACCGAACGACCTGACCCGGGCGGCCGTCGCCGTCGAGCCGCGACTGGCCCACTGGCGTCGGGTCTTCGCCGGGGTGACCGGGCGCGATCCGGCCCTGGCCGGTAGCGGGTCGACGTGGTTCGTGGAGGGCGAAGCCGGGGAGCTCGGGGTGGAGGGACTGCAGACCGTCGCGTACGGAGGCGAGGAGGCGAGGCTGGTGGTCGCCCACGCCGTGCCGGAGCTGTGGGGGGGACCCGACGCGCCGCCCCAGGCGGGCGCGGGCCAGCGGAACTGAGCCTGCGGGGCTACTTCCCCGCCCGCCGCTGCCAGCGCGTGGCCTTCAGCATCTTCTTGTGCTTCTTCTTGCGCATGCGCTTGCGGCGCTTCTTGATCAGGGAACCCATGTCGTGCGGCAGGCTAGCGGCCGGCGGACCGCCACGCCAGATGGGAGGAGCCGGTACGGTTCCCCGACGGTCCCGCGGGCGGTTGCGCGGCGCTCATTCGTCGTCCGGACCACCGGGCACCGCGACGGGAGCGGCGATCTCGGGGACGCTGAGCGTGAAGACCGAGCCGCCCCCCGGCGCGTTCTCGGCCGCGACGGAGCCCTGCTCGGCTTCGACCACCTGGGCCACGATGGCCAGACCGAGGCCCGACCCGGGCAGGGCCCGCGAGCTGGGGGCGCGGTAGAAGCGGTCGAAGATGTGGGGGAGGTCCCCCGGGTCGAGCCCGGGCCCGTGGTCGCGGACGACGACCGTCCCGGACTCGCAGCTGACCTCCACCACCGCCGAGTCGGGGCTCCATTTCAGCGCGTTGTCGAGGAGGTTCCCGACGGCCCGCACCAGGCGCTCGCGGTTCGCCCTCACCCAGGTGGGGCTCGACGTGAGCGCGAACTGCACCCCCCGGGGACGCCCGTGGGTCCGGGCCACGGCCACGGCGTCCTCCACCAGCCGGTCGAGGCGGAGCGGCACCACCTCCTGGGGGTGGTGCTCGCCGCGGGCGAGCTCGGCCAGGTCGCCGACCAGGACGGTGAGCTCCTCCATCTGGGTGAGCACGTCGTCGACCAGCAGCTCGCGATCGGTGGGCGGCAGCTCGTCCAGCCGGCGGATGACCTCGAGGTTGGTGCGCAGGCTGGTGAGCGGGGTCCGCAGCTCGTGTGCCGCGTCGAGCACCAGTTGGCGCTGGGACTCGCGCGACCGTTCCAGCGCGCCCAGCAGCCGGTTGAACGCCCGGCGCAGGCGCCCGAGCTCGTCGGTGCCGCTCGGGTCGAGACGTTCGGACACGTCGGTGTTCTGGGCGAGGACCTCGAGCCTGGCGGTGAGCGAGTTGAGCGGCCCGATGGCGGCGCGGGCCACCAGCCACCCGAGGACGACGGCCAGCGCGATCGCGGCGACGGCCACGAGGACGAGGGCGAGACCGAGGTTGCCCAGCTGCGAGTTCACGCCGGTCAGCGGGGTCGCGAGTTGCAGCGCGCCACCCTGAGGCAGGAGGGTGCCGTCGACGAACACCGGCCCCGGCAGCCGGGTGACGTACTCGCGCAGCCCGGTGCCCCCGACGTCCACGTTGATGAAGATCGGGCCCGACTGGCCCGCGGCCACGGCGCGTACCTGGTCGCTGACGGGGAGCGACGAGAAGGTGGGCAACCCGCTCGACGCCACCACCTGGCCGCCGGCCGCCGTCACCTGCACGGCCAGCCCGGTGAACGAGGTCGGGTCGAGCCTGCCGGTGGCCACGCCCCGTTGGGCGGTCACGACCAGCGAGTCGTCGACCGAGTTCAGGAGGGAGTGGCGCGAGGCGAGGTACGAGCCGACGGAGGAGAACAGGACAGCGAGCACGGCCGCGGCCGCCGCCGCCAGGACGAGGCGGGTCCTGAAGGTCACGACTCCCTCAGGGCGTAGCCCACACCCCGCACCGTGTGGATGTAGCGCTCCTCCCCCTCGGCCTCGGTCTTGCGCCGGAGGTAGCCGATGTAGACCGCCAGGGAGTTGGTGCCGGAGTCGAAGTCGTAGCCCCACACCCGCTCCAGGATGATCTCGCGGGTGAGCACCTGGCGCGGGTGCCGGAGGAACAGCTCCAGCAGGTCGAACTCGATCCGGGTCAGGGTGAAGGCCCGGTCGCCCCGCCTGGCCTCACGGGTTCCGAGGTCGAGGGAGAGGTCGCCGAAGCGGAGGACCTCGCCGTCGCCGTCGCTCCGCCGACGGAGGAGGGCGCGCAGCCGGGCCAGCAGCTCGGCGAGCGCGAACGGCTTCACGAGATAGTCGTCGGCCCCGGCGTCGAGACCCTGCACCCGGTCGTCGATCGCGTCCCGGGCGGTCAGCATCAGGATGGGGGTGTCGTCGCCGAGGGCGCGGAGCCGCCGGCAGACCTCCAGCCCGTCGATGTCGGGAAGCTGCAGGTCGAGGACGACGGCATCCGGAGCCGAGATGGCCAGCGCCTCGAGCGCCCGCTGGCCGGTTCCCGCGGTCTCGACGTCGTACGACTCCAGCCGGAGCGCCCGGTCGATGGACGCGCACACCGCCGGGTCGTCGTCCACCACGAGGACTCGCATGGCACGCACCGCCTCCTTCCGACGGGCCTCCCCGGGTCCGTTCCGGGCGCCTGGGCTGGCCGGATCGGTCGGGGCGACGGGCCGCGCGGAGCATACCGGCGCCGGGGCGCCGCCGACTGCCAGCGTGCCGTTCACCGCCCAATCGTCGCCGAGGCGGTTGAGAGGCGGGTGAGGAGCGCTTAAGGGGACCCGAAGAACTGCAGGCCGGTGCGGTCACCGCCGAGCCGCCGGCCGGTCGACCCCGCCGGCCCGTCGACGGAGCCGCACGGGCGGGGGGGGTCGCTCCGGCCCGGCGGGCTGCGCGAAGCTGCCCTGACGGCGGCTCGCCGGTCCCGACCTCGCGGCCCCGTGCGCGAAGCTGCGCGAACCATTCCGGGGTAGTTCAATCGGCAGAACGCCGGCCTTTGGAGCCGGATGTTGGAGGTTCGAGCCCTCCCCCCGGAGCCACTCCCCCCGGAGCCACCGAGGCCTTCACGTGCCAGGGGACCTCATCTTCGGCTCTTCGGATTCGAGCGGGGTCGGCCGGCTGCGGGGCTCCGGTGCTCGCGACGGTTTGCTGGCCTCTGACCGGCACA
>JAKAZC010000284.1 GCA_021826655.1 Actinomycetes bacterium
CTTCGCCCCGGCCGGCGCCGCGACCGGCGTCGCGGGCGCCGGTGGGGCGAGCACCTCGGACCTCACCGGTTATCACGTGGCGTTCCTGACCGCCTCGGGGATCGCCCTGCTCGGCGTGCTCGCCGCGCTCCTCGTCCACGACGCCGACGCGGCCGGCACCATGCGCGCCGGGACGGTGGCTGCGAGCGAGCCGGTCGAGCCCGCGGTGGTCGACGTGCCCGCCGTGCCCGGTCGGGCGGCGGCGGCCCCGGCGACGTCCGACCGGGCCGGCGGCGACCGCGCGGTCCTCACGAACGACGGCCGGGCGCACGTGGTGGCCCTGTCGGATCCCGCCGACGTCCCCTGAAAGGCCCGCGGGCCCGTCGGGAGCCGGCGCCGCGAGCCGCCACCGCGGGCGCCCGTGGCGGCGCGCGTCGGGACCGGGTGTCGCGAGCTGGCACCGGGGCGCCCACCCCTATACATTTGGCCCCGGTGTAAATGCGTGTCGGCCGGACCCTGGCGTGACGCGCTCGAGCGGTGTGCCCGCGCCGGCGTCCGGTGGTGCGGGCTCGTGGGGATTGGTGGCGACCCCGACCCGATCGGGCGGCACGGTACGGGCTCGACGACGGGGCAAGGGGGTTTCGACGGGTGGATCTGGGACTGAGCGAGGATCAGGAGCTCCTCCGCGACACGGCGGTGCGGTTCATCCAGGACAGGTTGCCGTTGCAGTCGGTCCGCGAGCTGGCGGAGACCGACACGGGGGCCGACGCGCAGTACGCCCGGCAGGTGGCCGAGCTGGGCTGGTTCGCGATGCTCGTACCCGAGAAGGACGGCGGTGGGAGCGTGTCGGGCCGGGGTCTGGTCGACGCGGCGATCGTGGCCGTCGAGCGGGGCCGGTACCTGCAGCCGTCCGCGTTCGTGCCCGCGAACGTCGTCGCCTGGGCACTCGCCGCACACGGCAACGAGGACCAGCGGACCAAGGTGCTGCCGGGGATCGTGGGGGGCGAGACGGTGGTCACCTGGGCACTGGCCGACCCGTCGGGTCGTTGGGAGCCGGACGCCGGGGTCCGGGCCGAGGTCCGAGGTGACGGGTACTCGCTCGACGGGACCAAGGGGCTGGTGCAGGACGCCCATCTCGCCGACTGGCTGCTGGTCACCGCGGGGTCCGGCGGGGCGCTCACCCAGTTCCTGGTCCCCGGCGATGCTCCGGGGCTGAAGGTCTCCCCGCTCGACGGCCTCGACCTGACGAGGAGGTTCTGCACCGTGGAGTTCGCGGACGTGCGGCTTCCCGCCTCCTCGGTGGTCGGAGCGCCGCGGGGCGCCGCGCCGGCGGTCGAGCGCCAGCTGCAGATCGCGCTCGTGCTGTCGCTGGCCGAGTCGGTGGGGGCGATGGACCGTGACTTCGAGGTCGCGCTCGACTACGCGAAGGTGCGGACCGCGTTCGGCCGGCCGATCGGGTCGTTTCAGGCGGTGAAGCACCTCCTCGCCGACACGAGCCTCCTGCTCGAGACGAGCAAGGCGCTGGTCGCCGCTGCCGCCGAGGCCGTGCAGGACGAGGCCGACGACGCCGCCGAGGTGGTCAGCATGGCCAAGGCGTACGTCGGCGACAGCGGGATCGAGCTGGCCCACAATTGCTTCCAGACCTTCGGCGGCATCGGCTACACGTGGGAGCACGACCAGCACCTCTACCTTCGCCGCCTGACGGCGGACGCCGACCTGTACGGCGATCCGCCTTGGCATCGCGACCGGCTGTGCCGTCTTCACGGGTTCTGGGAGGGATGAGCATGAGCGATCCGATCGATCTCGACGGCTACCGGGCGGAGGTCCGGGAGTGGTTGCCGGCCAACCTCGAGCGGCGGGACCCCTCGGCGCCGACACTGCTCCGCGGGTTCGACCACAAGACGGTGGAGGGCATTGCCGGGCAGAGGGCCATCCAGCGCAAGCTGTTCGACGGGGGGTACGCCGGCATCACCTGGCCCGCGGAGTACGGCGGGCAGGGGCTCACCCCGGCACACGAGCGGGTCTTCGCCGAGGAGGCCCGCCCGTACCTCACGCCCGACTTCGGCGTGGCCGGTGGCACGACCTTCGGGATCTGCGCCCGCACCATGCTGGCGCACGCCTCGCCGGAATTCCTCCGTCGCCACATCCCGAGGATCCTCGCCGGCGAGGAGCTCTGGGTGCAGTTCTTCTCCGAGCCGGGCGCGGGCTCCGACCTCGCCGGCGTCACCACCCGTGCCACCCGCGACGGCGACCAGTGGATCCTGAACGGATCGAAGATCTGGTCGAGCGGCGCCTACTACGCCGACTACGGCATGTGCCTGGCCCGTACGGACTGGGACGTCCCCAAGCACCGGGGGCTCACCTGGTTCGGGGTGAAGATCGACGTGCCCGGCGTCACGGTGCAGCCGGTCCGCGAGATAAACGGCGACGCCGAGTTCTGCCAGGAGTTCTTCGACGACGTGCGCGTCGGCGACGACGAGGTCATCGGGGAGGTGAACCGCGGCTGGACGGTCACCCAGACCATGCTCGTCTTCGAGCGGGGCGCGTCCGGTGACGAGGTTCCCCGCCCGCAGGGCCCCCGGGAGCTCGCGCCGGACCTGGTGGAGCTGGCCCGCCTGGCGGGGAGGCAGGACGACCCCCACGTCCGCCAGCAGATCGCCAGGGCGCATGTGAACGACTTCGCCGTCGCCCAGCTCGGCCAGAGGATCGTCGGGCTCATCCGGGCCGGCAGGGGTGACCCGGCGGGCATCGCCTCCTACGGCAAGCTCGCCAAGGGGACCTGCGACCCGCTCCGGGGACGGATCGCGATGGACGTCGGCCGCGGCCGTGCGCTGGTCTGGGAGCGGGGGAACGTCCAGGGCATGAAGGCCGCGACGAACTACCTGAACGGCCGGATCATGTCCATCGCCGGCGGGACCAACGAGATGCAGCGCAACGGCATCGGCGAGCGCGTCCTCGGCCTTCCCCGCGAGCCGAGCTTCGACAGCAACCGGCCCTTCAACGAGGTCGTGCGGAACGCCGCCGATTGGTCGGGCAGGGTCTGAGGGTCCCGCGGGCGGTCACCGCTCCCCGGGCCCGGCCGGCCGAGCTGCGGCGGAGCCGGCCACCCGAACGCCCCCACCCGGCCGGAGCCGGGTCAGAGCCGTGCGGACATAGGGGAGCACCGGCATCGAAAGGGCGACGTCCACCGGCACCCACCGGGCGTCGTCGCTCGAACCGCCCCGCTCGGGCCGGAGCGTCCCGCTCCAGCGGTCGACGGCGAAGATGATGCGGATCGTGTGCAGCGCGGACCCGTCGGGGAGCTCGACCACGTCCGACAGGACGCCCAGCAAGGCGCCCACCTCCACCAGGAGCCCGGTCTCCTCGGTCACCTCGCGCAGGAGGGCCTGACGGGGTTCCTCGCCGTGGTCGATGCCTCCACCGGGAAGGAACCAGCGACCGGCGACGGAGAGAGAAGGAGCGGCCCGGGTCAGGAGCACCCGCTCTCCGGCGTCGATGCAGAGGCCGTAGGCACCGACCCGCTGGCGTCGGCGGGTGCTGGTCGGCGGGGTGGACACGGTCGGGCGGGGTCCGAGGCCGGCTCAGGTCCGTCGCGGCGCCCGCCCGCCGGGCCGCGGGATCGATCGCACCGGGCCTGGCCGCGCGTGCCCGTGATGTCCCATGACCGGGATCGTAGCGGGGGCGCGAGGTTCCGGTCCGGGCGGCGAGCGGGCTCTACGCTTCGACCGTGGCAGGAGAGGGCCGACGGGTGGAAGAGGGCCG
>JAKAZC010000285.1 GCA_021826655.1 Actinomycetes bacterium
GGCTCGCCCGGTCGGCGCGCCGATCGTAGAACAATCAGCGCGGCCCCGCCTCGGGCGGAGCGACTACGAGACCCTGCGACTACGAGACCCTGCGACTACGAGACCCTGCGACTACGAGACCCTGCGGAGCGGGGCGCCCGGCTTCTTGCCCGACGCTCCCGGGGCGCGGGCGGCGCGGCCCCTGCCTCCCGAGGCTCCCTCGTCCCCTCCGGCGCCCCCGCGGCTCCCCTTGGCGGGCCGCCGCCCGGCGGCGTCCTGGTGCTCCGACTTCTCCCGCTTCTCCGACCGCTCCCGCTTCTCCGGCGAACCCTGGGACGGCGAGCGCTTCGACCGGGTCCGGCCTCCCGCCGGTCCCGGGGCCCTCTGGGCGGCCTTGCCCGCGCCCTCGGTACCGGTCGCCGCGACGCTGGCCTCGAGCGCCTCCATCAGGTCGACCACCATGCCGGGCGTCCCAGGCTCCGTCTCGCGCGCGATCTCCCGACCCTGGCGCTTCTCCTGCAGGAGCTCCTCCACCCGCTGACGGTGCCTGTCCCGGTAGCGGTCGGGCACCCACTCGCCCGACATCGCCTCGACGAGCATCTTGGCCAGATCGACCTCCCGACGCGAGAGCTCCCCGGTGGCGGCGAAGCGGGGAAGGTCCTCGTCGGGGCTCCGCACCTCGTCGGCGAAGTACATGGTCTCGAGCGCCAGGACGCCCTGCTCGGGCCGGATGGCGACCAGGTATTCCTTGTTCCGCATGACGAGCGTGGCGATCGCGACCTTCCCCGCCTCGCTCATCGCCTCCCGCAGGAGGGCGTAGGCCTTGGCCCCCGCCTCGTTCTGGGGTGCCAGGTAGTAGGTCGTCCGGAAGTAGACGGGATCGATCGACCGCAGGTCGACGAAGTCGGTGATCTCCACGCTGCGCGAACGCTCGGGCTCCGCGGCAGCCAGCTCCTCGTCGGAGACGACGACGTAGGCGCCCCCGCCCATGTCCACCCCGCGGACGATCCGTGATGCCTCCACCTCCTCGCCGGTCCGCTCGTTCACCCGCTTGTAGCGGATCCGGTCCGAGGTACCCTCTTCGAGCTGGTTGAAGTGGATCGACTTGTCGGACGTGGCCGGGTACAGGCCAACCGGTATCGTCACCAACCCGAAGCTCAGCGAGCCCGTCCAGATCGTGCGTGCCATGGCACAATCTTTACCCAGGTGGCGCCCGATCCACCAGGGCGTCACACCCGATCGCCAGACTGGCCGTGTGAGAGCCCTGCGACCCGTCACCGAAGCCCTCGGATCAGGAACCTCGGGCCCTGCCCGAGTGGGGCCAGGTCCCGCCCGCCCGGTGGGGTGGTCGCCTCGGGAGCCGGCGGCCTCCCGCTCGAAACCGCACGCCGGCCCGAGGACCCCGACCGGTTCACCGGAACCGCCTCCGGGCTTCCACCCGATCGCGGCACGGGGTCTCGCTCAGCTCGACCCCGGCGTCGGCGCCGACAGCCTCACCCTGGCGCTGAGCCTGAGCGCGTGGATGCGTGCGGCCGACGTCGGGCCCGGCGCCGCCCGCGACGGGCTCGTGCGGTTGCGGGGGGCCATCCTCGACGTGTCGGACCTCGATCGAGCCTCCGAGCCGGTGCCGATGGCCACCACCGACGAACGCCGGGCGGTGCTGAACCTGGCCGTGTACGTGATCGGGCTCATCGAGCGGGCGTCGCGGTCCACCGGCCTCGACCGGGCGGCCGTCGTCGAGCTCGCCCTGTCCGGAGACTGACCCGGCGCCACCCTCTCGCCGGGGCGCGCAGCGAGATCCGGACCCGCGCTCCCCCTCAGTCGGGGAATTCATACCCCGCAGTGGTCACGGTCAGGTGCGAAAGGTGCGAGCCCGCCGCCGCACCATGGGAGTGGAGCTCGCCCGGCGGGGTGATCACCACGTCGCCCGCGTGGACCGAGACCCGCTCGTCGCCCGCGTCGACGAAGCCCTCCCCGGAGATCACGACGATCACCTGCCCGCCGAGGTGGACGTGGGGCGGCGTCGCGCCGCCGGGGGCCACGGTCACCACCCCCACGTCCAGCCGATCTGCGTTCGCGGGCCCCTCGAGCCAATCGACGTCGAGCGCGCGGTCCCCTTCGGGGACCTTGGCGGCGAGCTCGGCGACCTCGTCCGCCCTCAGGATCTTCATCGGTGACCTCCCGTCGGCCGTTGCCCGTGTGCGGAGCTCAGAAGTCGGTTCCGCCGTCGATGTTGACGAGTGCGCCGGTGAGGTACCCCGCCCTGGGCGAGAGCAGGAAGGCCACCAGCTCCCCGACCTCCTCGGGGCGCCCCGGCCGGCGCATGGCCACGTTCATGTGCCACTCCTCCACCATGACCCGCTCGAGCGCCTCGTCGAAGGGGATGCCCCGGTCGGCGGCCAGCGCTCCACGCATCGCATGCAGCGCATCGGTCTCGATCGCCCCCGGGCACACGCAGTTGGCCCGGATGCCCTGGCCCCCGTAGCTCTTCGCGACGCCCTTGGTGAAGACGGCGATCGCCCCCTTCAGCGCGCCGTAGGGGATCCGCTCCGCCTGTGGCGAGTGGATGGAGTACGCGGACGTGGTCACGATGTTCCCCCCGCCCCGCTCGATCAGCCGGGGCAGTACCGACCTGACCACGCGGACGGTACCCATCAACACGTCCTCGAACGTGGCGAGCCACTCGTCGTCGGGCGTCTGCAGGGGGGAATGCCCGAGCATCCCGGTGAACACGGCGACGCCGGCGAGGTCGCCGAGCAGTCCCGCGGCCTCGTCCACCAGCCCCTCGGCACCGCCCGACTGGCTGACGTCGGCAGCGATCGCCGCGTGGCGGCCCCCGTGCGCCTCCCTGAGGGCCTCGGCCCGGGCCTCGGCCCGCTCACGATCCCGGCCGACGACCACGACGTCGGCACCCTCCGCCGCGAGGATCTGGGCGGTGGCCCATCCCATCCCCCTGGTGCCACCGACCACGAGGTGGCCCTGCCCCCGCAAACCGAGATCCACGATCATCCCTCCGTCCGTCGCACCCGGTGCGGCGCGCTCGTCATGCCCTCGCCATCCTCCGCCGGTGCCGGACCGATACCCGGCACGCCGACAACCGGTTCAGACGGCGATCTCCCCGGCTCCCGTCCGCTGAGACCCCAGGATCGACCGGACGAGCGGCTCGAAGTGCTCGAGCGGCTCGCTCCGGTAGCCGCTGTCGAATGCGACCTGGTCGTACTTCGCGCAGAACTCCGCGGTGTGGTCGAAGTAGGGGGAGTCGAGGTAGGCGTCGCGGGCATTGCGGTCGAGCCCGATGTGGTGCCAGAAGTAGTAGCCCTGAAAGGTCCCGTGGTGCTCCACCATCCAGTGGTTCGCCTCGGAGACGAACGGCTTCACGATGGCCGCGCCGATCGCCGGATGGTTGAACGGCGCGAGCGTGTCGCCGATGTCGTGCAGGAGGGCGCAGAGCACGTACTCCTCGTCCCGCCCGTCCCGCTCGGCCCGGGACGCCGTCTGCAGCGAGTGCTCGAGCCGATCGACCGGGAACCCGCCGTGGTCCGTGCGCAGGCAACGCAGCTGGTGGAGGACGTGGTCGGGCACCAGGCTCTGAGTGACGTCGAGCTGGGGCGCGATCACCTTCCAGTCCTCGGCGGTGGACTCCTCGAAGGTCGAGAACGAGGTGCGGGCACTGGTCGTGGTCATGGGGTCCTCGCCTTCTGCCGGTCTGCTCGACTCCGTCCGGGCGACACGGGCGACACGGGCGACACGGGCGACACG
>JAKAZC010000286.1 GCA_021826655.1 Actinomycetes bacterium
C
Organism: Actinomycetes bacterium; assembly: GCA_021826655.1. The sequence continues at coordinate 2 of JAKAZC010000286.1, forward strand.
ACCATCGGGAAGCTCCGGGCGATCTTCCCCCGCCCGGTCACCGCCAACCCGTCCTTGTAATTGAGGGACGAGTGCGTGACGGCGACGGTGACGTCCCCCTCGGGCAGGTCGGCGTCGGTCAGCTGTTGCAGGGTGGCGGGGCCGGACCCCGAGGCGACGATGGCCGGAAAGCTGCGCATCCCCAATGTCTACCGCCTGCGGATTCCTGCCGCCTCCGGCGACCGGACCGCCGGCCGGGGAGATCCGCCCGACGCGCCCGAGCGGTCCGGCGGACGGTGTCAGGCCATCGCGGTGCCGGGGTCCACGCTCCACGGCAGGGGGGGATCCCTGGGCACGACGGTGACGTCCCACACACGCGACCTGCTGTTGAGCACCAGCTCGACCGCCTCGGCGATGCAGTCGGGCGTGCAGAGCTCCCCCGACTGCACGCCCATCGCCGGCCAGCGGGCCATGTGCTCCACGGCGCTCATGTCGAACTGGGACCCGGTGGCCGAGTCGCCGGTGGGGCCGACGAAGATCCTCGTGAACCCGATCTCGGGGTGCTCGGCCCGCCAGGTCTCCACCATCCGGTTCAGCGCGGCCTTGGTCGCGGTGTACACGCCGATGCCCGGCCACACCGCGCCGATGCTCGATACCGACGACAGGTAGATCACCGACCCGGTCGATCGCTTCAGTTGAGGGAGCGCCGCCCTGGTGACGAGCGACGCGCCCATGACGTTGGTCTCGAACGTCTGCCGCCACCACTGGGCGTCGGCGTCGGCGAGCGCGATGAGCGAGATGGCGCCGGTGGAGTAGACGACGTCGTCGAGCCCGCCCAGCCCTTCGACCGTCTCCTCGATGAGGCGCGCGCACTGCGTCTCGTCGGTGACGTCGCAGGAGAGGCCGATGGCGGTCCCGCCCGTCTCCGTTGCGAGCTCCTGGCAGACCTCGCCGCGGCGTGCCGCGAAGGCCACGTGGGCGCCGGCCGAGCAGAGGCGGCGGCCGATCACGGCGCCGATACCCGCCGACGCTCCGACGACGAGGACGCGCCGCCCGTCGAGCCGAGATTGCATGGTCACTCCTCTCACCGGACCTGTTCCGACGCGAAGGTACCTGCTCGATCGGGAGGGTGGGTACCGTCACCCGGGCGGGGGTGGTCCGGGCAGAGACCTCTCCGTGCTGTCGCCGGAGCGCAGGGTCGAACCCCGTGCGGTGAGCTAGTTGCCTGAAGGCTACTGCAATTGACTTAGCCCGTTCGGGGGTGGTTTGATGCCTGGCGTGCCGACCGTGGCCGTGTCGACGAGGGAGCAGATCGTGCTGGCCGCCGAACGGCTGTTCGCGGAGCACGGGGCCGAGGGGGTGTCGCTCCGCCACATCGCCGCGGCAGCGGGAAGTGGCAACAATTCGGTCGTCCAGTACCACTTCGGTTCGAAGGAGCGCCTCGTGCAGGCCGTCTTCGAGTACCGCCTCCCGCGCCTGCAGGCCCGACGCGCGCTGCTGATCGACGACCGACGCCCGGACGACCTCCGGAGCTGGGTGGAGTGCCAGTTGCGGGCCGTCCTCGAGCAGAGCGATCTCGACGGCAGCCATTACATGGGCTTCGTCGCCATGCTCTACCGGCACAGCCGTGACCTCTTCGTGTACGTGCCGGACGACGTCCGGGCCGCGACGAGAACGTTCCTGTCGCAGCTCGACTCGTGCCTGACCCACATCGTCGAGCCGCTGCGGACCCGTCGGATCGCCCAGGCGATGGCCCTGATCGTGCACGCCGCCGCGGATCGCGAGCGCGCCCGTGTCCGGAGGGAGCCCGTCCTTCCCTTCGCGATCGAGCTGGCGGACCTGCTGGACGGCACGGTGGGATTCCTGCAAGCCCCCGCCTCGCCAACGTCGCTCGCCGCGCTCGAGGATGCCGACATGACGGGGCTGAGCTGGCCGGTCTACCTGTGAGGGCACGACGAGGCTGAAATTGGCAGGACGGGATCCCGGCGCGAGGCCGGGGTCGACGGAGACGAGGACAGGAGCCATGGACACGATCACCGGAAAGGTTGCCGTCATCACCGGGGGGGGCAGTGGCATCGGACGGGGGACGGCGCTCGCCCTCGCAGGGGCGGGTGCCCATGTCGTGGTCACCGACATCGACGAGGCCGCGGCCGCGGCCGTCGCCGAGGAAGCGACCCGGGGAGGCGCGGCGAGCACGGGCATGCGGCTCGACGTCACGAGCCAGGCCGACTTCGACGCGGCGCGTGAGCTCGCGCTCTCCCGGTTCGGAGCGGTCGACATCGTGATGAACAACGTCGGCCTCCTCGCGGTCGGGGCGCCCGAGCACATCCCGCTGTCGGAATGGGAGCGCATCATCAGCGTGAACCTCCTTTCGATCGTTCGGAGCAACGCCACCTTCCTGCCCCTCATGCTCGATCGCGGCGCCGGTCACATCGTGAACACGGCCTCGACCGCCGGCCTCTTCGCGTACTCCTACGAGCGGTTGCCGTATTCGGCGACCAAGGGCGCGGTGGTCGCCCTGTCGGAGGCGCTGGCCCTCTACCTGCGGCCCAAGGGGATCGGGGTGACCTGCGTGTGCCCCGGTCCGGTCTCTACGAACATCGGGCGGCAGATCACGTTCTGGGGTCCACCCGTCAAGCTGCACGGCCCGGGGCAGGGACTCGAGCTCCTGACCGGTGAGACGGTGGGGCAGCAGGTGCGCGACGCCATCGTGGAGGACCGCTTCCTGCTGCTCACCCACCCCCAGCTGCAGGACGAGGCGCTGGTTCCCCGCGCCCAGGACCCGGAGGCCTTCCTCGCCCGGCAGGTGGCGAAGATCGTGGAGGAGGACTCCGACGCCGGTCCCGGCACGACCTAAAGGACCCGGGTCCCGGACGTATGTCAAGGAAGGCTTGACATTCTGCATCGCGTCAGGTGAAACTTGACAAATGGCGGATCCATCGGAGGTGACCGAGCCGGAGGCTCGCAAGGTGTCGCCGCTCATGGCGGCCGCCTGGGACACGGCGACCTCGGACCCCGATCCCCTGGCGGCCCTCGGCGCGACCCGGGCGCTGGTGGGGCTCCTGTCGACGTGGGAATCGCAGCTGGTCGGCGAGGCGATCACCGCGGGCGCGACGTGGGAGACGATCGGTGGAACCGTCGGCGTGACCCGGCAGGCCGCGTGGGAGCGCTTCCACGACGACGTCCACGAGCTCAGGCGGCAGGTGAAGTCCGAGGTACGCGCCCTGCGGGACAGGCACCGAAAGGAGATGGAGGAGTACAGGGAGAGCCTGCGAGGCCACGTCAGGGCACATCGTCGCCCGCATTGACGGGCCCGGCCCGCGGGGCCTCGGCAGGTTCACGGCTATGGTCCGTGCGGACGGTGCGGACGGTGCGGACGGTGCGGCGCGTGCGGGGGACCGAGCTGCGTGAGAGGAGCCATGGCCGACGAGGCGGGTGACGCGGGGAGGTCGACGCGGCGCTCGCTGCTCCGCCAGGAGCGGTCGAAGGCGACCCGGCGCCTCCTCATCCGCACGGCGGCCCGTCTCTGGAGCGACCGCGGCTACGACGTCGTGACGGTCGAGGAGATCTGCTCGGCGGCCGGCATCGGCAGGACGACGTTCTACCTGCACTTCGAAAGCAAGGAGCAGCTCCTCGTCGGCTTGGCGGCCGGGACGGCGATGGGGGTGGAGGCGGACCTCCACGAGGCCAGCGCCGCGCGGACGCTGGACGAGCAGCTCGAGGTGTTCGTCGCCGGTGTGGCACGGCGGATGGA
>JAKAZC010000287.1 GCA_021826655.1 Actinomycetes bacterium
GGCGACCCCGCGCCGCCGCCGGCGCCGGTCGACCCCGCGCCGCCGCCGGCGCCGGTGGCCGGCCGGGGCTGGCACGGCCTGCCGGTCTTCTCCGCCTGGGTCGCCGAGCCCGAGGAGCCGGGCTGACCGGCCGCCCGGGACGAGCTCGACCTGGAATCACCTTCGGAATTGTGATAGGGCTTGGGAATAGCGCGACGGTCGCGGGTGGGAAGGGGATTGCCGTGAGCGAGACGAGCGAGGACTTCATCTACGTACGGGAGCGCCGCCTTCCCTACACGACGTTCGATGCCGACAACCACCTGTACGAGAACCAGGACGCCCTGACCAAGTTCCTCCCCAGGGAGTACCAGGGGGTCATCAAGTACGTCGAGGTCAACGGCCGGACGAAGCTGGCCATCCGGGACAAGATCAGCGAGTACATCCCGAACCCCACCTTCGCCAGGGTCGCGGTGCCCGGCGGCTACGGTCGTGACGTCACCAGGGGCGACGGACGGCCCACCGCGGGCGACCCGACCCAGGGCCTGGCCAAGGTGCGCGCCATGCCCGGCATGGACGCGTTCTTCGACCCCGAGCCGCGGTACGCCCTCATGAAGGACATGGGCATCGACCGCACGCTGCTGTGGCCGACGCTGGCCAGCGTGCTGGAGGGGCGGGTCGCCGACGATCCCGACGTGGCGGTCGCCGTCGTCCATGCTCTCAACGAGTGGATGCACGAGCACTGGTCGTACGTCTACTCGGACGCGATCTACGCGACGCCGATCATCAGCCTGGCTGCCGGTGCGGACCGCGCCATCGAAGAGCTCGAGTACATCAACGAGCGCGGCGCCAGGATCTTCCTCATCCGCGTTGCGCCCGTGCCCACCTGGAAGGGGCGCAAGTCGTTCGCGTTGCCCGAGTTCGACCGGTTCTGGGCGCGGGTGCAGGAGCTCGACATCGTCGTCGGCATGCACTCCGGCGACGGCGACGACCCCCGGCGCTACATGAACGAGTGGGACGGCATCGGCTCCGATCCGCTGCCCTTCAGCCAGCCCGGCAGCCCGGCCTTCGCCCGGCTCTCCGTCGAGAAGAGCCTCGTCCAGGACGGAGTGGCGTCGATCATCGGTCACGGGCTGGCCACGCGGTTCCCCAAGCTGAAGTTCATGCCCGTCGAGTTCGCGGCAACGTGGGTGCGGCCGTTCGTCCAGCGGGTGCGCGAAGCGTACGAGGACTCCCCGGTGCTCTTCGAAGAGGATCCGTTCGAGGTGTTCAAGCGCAACATCTTCGTGCACGCCTTTCACGAGGCGGACCCGGGGGGTCTGATCGAGCTGGGGATCCCCGCCGACCGCCTGATGTTCGGCTCCGACTTCCCCCACCCCGAGGGGATGGCCGACCCGCTCGCCTACTCGGAGGTCGTGTCCGGCCTCCCACAGGAAACGCAGGCGCTGATCATGGGGGGCTCCCTCGAGAAGGCCCTGAAGGTCGGCGAGTACGCATCCTGACCCGGTCCGCGCCGTTACCCGGTGCGCCATCTGACAGGGCGGCGCGCTCTCGCGGCTCGGCTTCCCGGGCATTCCGATGCACAGAGGGGGACGTTCGGCCCTGCCACCGAGGTGGCGATCGACGTAGCGTCGACTCGGGAGGTGGCGCAGGTGGTCCTCGCGGCGACCGGAGTTGCATCGGTGGTCCGGCGATGAACGGGGCGGAGCGCGCCTGGCTCGTCGCAGAGGTGGACGACTGCATCGACTCGTGGCGTGCGGTGACCGAGACCGAGGGGCCCAACAGCCGCGAGGGGCTCCTCTGGAGAGGTCGCGCGGACCAGGCGCTGCGCTCGGCCATCCACTTCGGTGTGGTCTCGCCCGAGGATGGTCGCCGGCGGACGGCCACCCTGACCCCCGATGCCGACAGCATGCGGGCGCTCGCCGAACCCGACGGCGAGGACTAGCGGGGCGACGGCCTCCAGCGGCGCCGGCGCCGCTCGTGGTGCTCGAGGCGCCGCCGGATCAGCTCGCGCCGCTCCTGCAGCTCGCGGTAGGTGATGCTCTGGACGTCCTCGGACAGGCCGAACGAGGCGCGGATCCCCGCCACCTCCACCGCGGGGACCGCCTCGGGCGCGAGCCCGAGCTCGCGGGCGATGCGGTCCCCGTGGCGCACCTGAAAGTACGTGAAGATCTTCACGATCTCGGCGAGCACGTCCACGTTCGGGGCCATGGTGGCCATGGCGCCGTCAAGGAAGAGCATGTCCTTCACGAAGAGCATGAGCTCCTTCGGCATGCGCGCGCCGTAGCCGAGGAGCGCCTTGGTCATCTCGCGGATCTCCGCGGTGAGCTCCGCCGCGCTCAGGGTGGTCGGGTCGACCGGGGGACGGTCGAGGCCGAGGTCGCGGATCACCGCGTCGACGTCGGCGTCGGCGGGGAGGGCCCCCAGGTCGCGCATGGCGGTCACCTGGCCGCGGACGTCGTTGACCGAGCCGGTCATCATGAGCCGCAGGAACGCCAGCCGCCGCGGCTCGTCGAGCCGGCCGGTGATCCCGAAGTCGAGCAGCGCCACGCGCCCGTCGGGGCACACGAAGAGGTTGCCGCCGTGCAGGTCCCCGTGGAACACCCCGAAGAGGATCGCGCCCTCCAAGAACGCGATCAGCGCGCTCGACAGGACGGCTTCGGTGTCGATGCCCGCGGCGCGCATGGTCTCGGTGTCCCCCCACGCGTAGCCGTCGAGCCGCTCCATCACCAGCACCCGCCGGGTGACGAGCTCGGGGTGGGGCCGGGGCACCACCAGGGCGTGCTGCCCGGTCTCCACCAGGACTCGCGCCACGTCGAGCATGTTCTGCGCCTCGAGCCGGAAGTCGAGCTCCTCGGTGATCGTCTCGGCGAACACGTCGACCAGGGCCGGCGGGTTGGCGAGGGCGGCGACCGGTATCCGACCGACGAGCAGCGGGGCGAGCCAGCTCATCACGGCCAGGTCGTGCCGCACCATCGTCCCGATCTGCGGGCGCTGCACCTTCACCACGACGTCCTCCCCGCCGCGCAGGCGGGCCGCGTGCACCTGGGCGATGGACGCCGCGGCGATGGGCACGGGGTCGAACGCGGAGAACACCTCCCCGATCGGCCGGCCGAGGTCCTCCTCCACCGTCCTCGTGACCACGTCGAAGCTCTCGGCCGGCACCTGGTCTCGGCAGAGGCGGAATTCGGCGACCAGCTCCTCGGGGAACACCCCCTCGCCCGACGAGAGGATCTGCCCCACCTTTATGTAGGTCGGGCCCAAACGCTCGAACGCACGCCGGAGGCGCCGGGAGAGGCCGGCACGCGACGGCGAGCGGCCCCGCCAGCGGTCCGAGACGTACCAGCCGGCGACGGCGCCGCCGAGCAGCGCGCCCACCCGCATCACCCGGGCCCCGGGTGGGAACCGGCGGCGGCGGGTCAGCGCCGGGGTCTCGCGCCGGGTGCGGGCGCGCAGCTCGTCGATCCCCTTCCGCCAGGCGATCTCGTCGGGCTCGACGACCCAGGGCGCACGATCGGAGAACGCCCCCACGGCGAGGTCCGCCGGCGATCCCCCCTCGGCGCTCTCGGCGCCCTCGGCCCGGCCGTCCGGTGTGGTCATGGGAGCGACGATACGGGCTCCGGCGACTCTGGCGGTCCGGCCCTGGTGAGGGCACGTGTGGGGACCGGGGGACGGGTGCGGGCCGGGTGGGAGCCCGATGGGGAGCCCGATGGGGAGCGGCGGGGGGAGGAGGCCCGATCACCGTGGA
>JAKAZC010000288.1 GCA_021826655.1 Actinomycetes bacterium
CGCAGGCGTCGAAGCTCTCGAACACCGCGGACCACTCGTCACGGGTCTTCGTGACGAAGATGTCGGCGAACCGGCGCTGCATGGCCGGCCAGTGGTCCTGGTCCATCTGGTCCGGAAGGTCCTCGTCGCCCAGTCCCAGGGCGTCGAGGACCTGGGCGTAGAACTTCGGCTCGACGGCGCCCACCGCGAAGTAGCGGCCGTCGGACGTCTCGTACACCTGGTAGAAGTGCGAGCCGGTGTCGAAGATGTTCACGCCGCGCTCCTCCTTCCACCGGCCGGCACGATGGAAGGCGAACATGAACGTGAGCATCGACGCCGTGCCGTCGGTCATCGCGGCGTCCACCACCTGGCCGCGGCCCGACCGCCCGGCCTCCACCAGGGCGGCCGTGACCCCGAAGGCCAGGAGCATGCCGCCGCCGCCGAAGTCGGCCAGCAGGTTCATCGGCGGCACCGGCCGCTCCCCCTTGCGACCGAGCGGCCAGAGGCTGCCCGACAGGGCGATGTAGTCGATGTCGTGCCCCGCCCGGTCCGCCATGGGCCCGTCCTGCCCCCAGCCGGTCATCCGGCCGTACACCAGCCGGGGGTTCCGTTCCATGCAGGGCCCGGGACCGACGCCGAGGCGCTCGGCCACACCGGGTCGGAATCCCTCCACCAGCACGTCGGCCCTCTCCACCAGGTCGAGCACCAGCGCGGCGCCGTCGGGGTGCTTCAGGTCGACGCTGATCGAGGGCCGGCTCCGCGCCAGCAGGTCCCAGTGCGAGCCCGGGGGGCCGGACGCCTCCTGGGGCCGGTCGATGCGGACGACCTCGGCGCCGGCCTCGGCGAGCAGCATGCACGCGTAGGGAGCGGGACCGAGCCCCGCCAGCTCGACCACGCGGACTCCTTCCAAGGGACCGGTCATCGGGCTCCGGGGACCTGCTCGCGGGGGCTGTGAGGCATCGGCCGATACTGTCGGGCGGACCCGTCCCGGTCAAGAACCCGACCCGTGCTCGACGGCGTCCGGCGGGACGCGGCACCACCGGGCCGGGCCGGTGCCGGGCGCCGCCCGCGCGAGGCTTCGGGTGCGATGTCACCGACCGGGCCACGGGACGACGGCGCCCCGCGAGGATCGCCCGCGGAGCCCGGCGGTGGCGCCGGCCGCGCCGCCGGTCCGGGCTTCACCGGGTCGGGCCTCGGCCGGGCGGGCGGAAGGCTCGCGGTCGTCGCCCGGGCACCCGGGCGGGTGAACCTGATCGGCGAGCACACCGATTACAACCAGGGCCTCGCCCTGCCCGTCGCCATCGATCTCCGGACGACCGTCCACTTCGTCCCGGACGGCTCGGGTCGGCTGCGGCTCACCACCTCCGTCGACCGGGCCCCGGCCACCGTCGAGGTGCACCCTCCCCCCGGGCCCGCCGACGTCACCGCCTTCCGCCCGCGATGGGCGCGCCTCGTGGCCGCCCTGGTGATGGAGGGCCGCCCGGCGCGGGGCGGCACGATCAGGATCACGAGCTCCGTGCCGGCGGGGTCCGGGCTCTCCTCGAGCGCCGCCGTGTGCGTCGCCCTGGCCCTCGCCCTCGGCGTGGCCACCGACCCGGTCGCCACCGCCGAGCTGTGCCGGCGGGCGGAGGCCGCGGCCGGATCGGAGGTCGGGCTCATGGACCCCCTCGTGAGCATGGCCGGGAAGGCCGGCCATGGCCTCCTCGTCGACTTCTCCGACCTCGGATGGGAGGCGGTGCCCATCCCCGCCGGGGCCGAGCTCGTCGTCGTGCACTCCGGTGTCGATCGCGTCCTGTCCTCCACCGGGTACCCCGCCCGCCGGGCCGAGTGCGCGGCCGCAGCTCGCGAGCTCGGTGTCCCCCTGGGCCGGGCCGGCGCCTCGGAGGCCGCCGGGATCGCCGACCCCACGCTCCGCCGCCGGGCCCGCTACGTCGTGGCCGAGTGCGCGAGGGTGCGCTCGTTCGCCGCGGCGCTGCGTCAGGGCGACGTGGCCCTGGCCGGCGAGATCATGGCCGAGAGCCACCGGGGCCAGGCACAGGACTACGACGTGTCGACGACGGTGGTCGACCAGCTGGTGCAGGAGCTGTCGACGACGCCGGGCGTCCACGGTGCGCGTCTCACCGGGGGCGGCTTCGGTGGCTGCGTCGTCGCCCTCGCCGAGCCCGGGGCGGTGGACCCCGGGCGGTGGCCCGGGCGGGTCACCCGGGTCGTCCCGTCCGACGGCGCCTCGGTGGAGGTCGAACCGGGGACGGGGGCACAGCCCTAAAGGCGCTCCTCGCCGGCCGCCTCCTGCGACGTCCGCACGAGCGCCTCCAGCACCGCCGCGGCCGAACCGCCGTCGACGGAGGCGGCCGCCAGCTCCACACCCGCCCCGAGGTCCTCCACCCGGCCGGCGACGACCAGCGCGGCGGCCGCGTTCAGGACGCCGATGTCGCGCCGGGGGCTCCTTTCGCCGGCCAGGACGGCGCGGATGACCGCGGCGTTGAACGCCGCGTCGCCGCCACGCAGGTCCTGCATGCCGGCCCGCCCGAACCCGAGGTCTGCCGGGTCGATCCGCAGCGTCCGGACGTCGAACGCACCCTCGCCGTCCCCGACGAGGTCGAGCACGGTGGACGGCGACGTCACGCTGAGCTCGTCCAAGCCGTCGTCGGCGTACACGATCATCGAGCGCCGGCTCCCGTTGGCGCCGAGCACGCCCGCCATCTTGGAGGCCATGGCCGGGTCGCTCACCCCCACGAGCTGGCGCTGCGCCCTCGCCGGGTTGGAGAGCGGGCCGAGGAAGTTGAAGATCGTCGGCACGCCGAGCTCGCTGCGCACCGCCGCCACGAAACGCATGGCCGGATGGAAGCGACGGGCGAAGCAGAAGCCCATTCCGACCTCGGCCAGGCACCGGGCCACGCCGCCGGCGCTCAGGTCGACCGCCACCCCCAGCGCCTCCAGCACGTCGGCCGTCCCCACCGACGACGACGCAGCGCGGTTCCCGTGCTTGCAGACCGGCACCCCCGCCCCGGCGACGACGAAGGAGGCGATCGTCGAGACGTTGATGCTGCGAAGCCGGTCGCCGCCCGTCCCCACCACGTCGACCACGTCGGCCAGGTTCCCCGGCAGCGGCAGGGGCACCGCGTGCGCCAGCATGGCGCGGACCAGGCCCGTCATCTCCTCGATCGACTCGCCCTTGGCCCGGAGCCCTATCAGGAGCGCGGCGATCTGTGCGGGCGTGGCCTCGCCGGACAGGACCTCGCCCAGCACGCAGGCCGCCTCCGGCTCGCTCAACGACTCCCCGCCGGTGAGGCGCCCGAGCACCCCCGGCCAGCCCCCGAGGTCGTCGAAGGCCACCGGCGCGACGGCACCCCGCGGCGGCGCGGCGGCGATCGTCTCCTCCGCGAGGGGGGATGCTTCGGATGCGTCGAGCGGCACGCCTGCAGGTTACCGGCGGCGGGGAGGGTGCCCGGGTCCGCGAACGGCCCCGACCTCCGATGGCTCAGGCCGACTTACGGCGCTGGCGCACGATCCGGCGGCGCTCCCGCTCGGTCGCCCCGCCCCAGATGCCCTCACGCTCGCGGTGGGCGAGCGCGTGCTCGAGGCAGGGCTGCCTCACGGGGCACTCGGCACAGATCGCCTTGCCCTCGGCTGCGTCGGCTTCGTCCTCCGTGACCGGGTAGAAGACCTCCACATCGAGGCCCCGGCAGGCGGCACGCTTGCGCCACGTGGTGGCACTCATCACAAACACTTCCTTACATTG
>JAKAZC010000289.1 GCA_021826655.1 Actinomycetes bacterium
GTGAACGAGGGGCAGATCACCTACCAGACCGTCAGCTATGACCAGGGCAGCACCGTCAACCTCACCTACCCGGACCTCACGACGGTGGCCGACGGCGTCTGGTGCCCGGGAAAGACGAGCGTGGAATGCGTCGTCGGCGGGACGACCACCGGTGGCGCCTCCGTCGCCTGGGACTCGTCGGGGACCTGGTCGACCGGCACCACCGCGTCGGCCGACCGCATCGCCCAGGTCGCCTGCTCGACCAGCAACGTCTGCGTGGCGGTCGGCGACGCGGCGGCATCCACCCCGACCGGCGTCATCCTGTCGACCACCACCGGAACACCCTGGTCGAGCGTGCGGGTGGACACGGTGCCGGCCGGCGTCACCGACATCACCAGCGTGACCTGCCCGACCGACAACGGCTGCTACGCCATCGGTAGCGAGACGACGGGAACGACCACCGGGCCCGTCCTCCTGGCCGGCCATCTCGACGACACGCAGCCCGACTCGTGGGCCATCGTCCCCCCACCTTCAGGCGTGACCTTCGACTCGCTGACCGGCGTGGCCTGCGTCCCCGGCTCCAGCCCGACGATCTGCGAGGTGGCAGGCGTCGGCACCGTCGGGGCACAGCCGGCCAGCCCGGGGATCCTCCGGATCACCGGCAACCCGTCGCAGTACGGCGTCTCCAATCCGGCCACCCCACAGTGGACGGCCGGTGCCATCACCGCCGGGGGGCTCTTCAGCCTGACGGGGATCGCCTGCCCGTCGGCCACCATCTGCGTGGCCTCGGGCACCGGGAACTCGCAGAGCACCACCGGTCCGGCCCTGCTGACCGGCACCATCGGCTCCACCAGCGATTCGTGGAGCGCCGACACCGTCCCGAGCACGCTGGACACGGTGACCGGGCTGTCGTGCAGCGGCACGTCGTGTGCCGCCATCGGCACGGCGACATCCGGCACCGCTACGGTCCCGGCGCTGGTGACCGAGACCACGGCATCGCCGTCGGGGACGTGGACCAGCTCCACCCTGCCGTCGGGCATCACCTCCCTGGGTTCGGTCGCCTGCGCCAGCGCCACGTCCTGCGTGGCCACCGCCGTCTCCTCGACTGCGACGCCGAGTGGCCAGCTCCTCGTCGGCACGAGCTCGTCGGGTACGTGGACATGGGCCCCGGCGACACTCACCGCCGCGGCCTCCGGCGACAGCATCCCGTATTACACCGGCGTCGCCTGCGCCGGGACGACCTGCGCCGCCGCAGGCGAGACCCCGACCGGCGCCGTCATCCTCACGTCGGGATCGGGTCCCGGGGGGACGTGGGACGACACCACCCCGTCCTCGCTGTCGAACGCGACGGGCGTGACGGTAGCCGGCATCCCCATCACGGTGAACAACTCGCTGCTCAATCCGTCGACGTGGAACATCGAAGCGGCCGGCCAGTCGCCCAACCCGTCGACGCTGCCCGATCTCTTCCCGTTCAACTCCGGCTACGCCCTCTACGCCGGTGCATGCAGCGCCCAGGCCAAAGAGGTCGTCACCGAGCCGATCTCCTCGCTGCCCGGGAACGTGAGCTCGGACACCGTCCCACTCGCCATGCTGCCCCTGTCGGTGGTGACGGCGGCGGGCGGTCCTGCATCGGGCGTCACCGCCACCCTGGCCGACGCCGAGTGCGGATCGTCGTCGTCGTACTCCCTCACCCTCCCGACCTCGGGGCCCGACGGTCTCATCCGGGCGGCCGTTCCCTACGGCAAGTACACCCTCACCCTGACCGGCACCGACGGCAAGACGTCCACCGTCAACCTCACCGTCGGGGCTGATTCGATCACCGTGGGGACGACCACGATCGCCATGCCCGGCCCGGCCAGCGTGGTGACACCGTGACCGGGCACCGCCACCACGACCGGCAGACGTGCTGCCTCCGGTGCCTCCGCCTGGAGCGCGACGCCAGGCGTGCCGACCGCTCCCAACATGGCCGGCACGCCGACCGGCGCAGCGACGCCGGGATGACCCTGGTCGAGGTCCTGGTGGCCATGTTCACCCTGTTGCTCCTCCTGACCGCAGCCGTCGTCACCCTCTCCGCCTTCCTCAGCGCCGGCACCCAGATCACCGCCCGGTTCGCCCAGGTGGACCAGGTCCTTCCGACGACGGCGACCATCCAGCGGCTGGTCCGCTCCGAGGTCCAGCCCGCCCCCGGCCAGAACCCGGCCAATACCCAGTACCCCACGCCGATCCCCGGATTTGGCGTCGCCGTCCCGCTGGCAGGGACGACCGCTCCCTACAACGCCAACGACATGGTGAACCCGTTGAACAACCAGCTGACGCTGACCGGCATCGGCAACTTCTCCCTCTCGTTCTATGCGAACGTCGGCAACGCGAACGGCCCGGCCCTCATCGTCGCCCAGTTGGCCAACTCGAACTTCACCGTCACCCAGACGATCCCGACCGCCAACACCTGCCCGACGGTCACCGGCAGCACCAACCTGTGCCAGTACTCGGCGTCGCACACCCAGACGATCGTGACCATCCCGAACGTCGTCAACGGGACCGATCCAACGGTGGCGGCGACCTACAAGCCGGTGTTCACCTATACGACCCTGTTCAACAACACGACCACGACGATCGCTCCGGCCAGCGTGGCCAGCACGTTCGCCACCTGCGTCGGCGGGAGCACGCAGTCGACCTCGACCATCCCCAACACCTGCCCGGCCAACACCATCGAGAGCGTGGGGATCGACCTGGTCCTGCAGAACAAGGGGACGAACTCCGGCGAGTACAACACCGTCGTCTACCGCCTGTCGGCGAATTCGTACCTCTTCAGCGGAACAGTGGGGTGATCCGGTGGTACCAGCAGCGCGACAACGGAACCTGCGACAGGCCCGGTACGTGACGGGCGGCCGGCACCGCCAGCCACGCTCCCGGTCCCTGCGGGGCACGTTCCGGTGGCGCGCCCGGAGCGCCGGCGAGCGGGGCCAGACGGCCATCGTGCTGGTCCTGGCCATCACGATCCTGATGATGATCTCAGGCGGGATCTTGGTCGAGACAAGCATCGCCACCAACCCCCTGGTGCAGACGGACGCCGTGCAGCGGTACGCCTACCGGGCGCTCCAGTCGGGGATCGACACGCTCCTCAACGACCTCAACGCCAACCCCAATCTGGTGACGTGCAACTCCTCCCAGAACGGCGTGGGCACGTGCGGCGCCATCTCCTTCAACACATGGAGCCCCGTGAGCGGGACGGTGACCGTGACGGGCACCGGCGCCAGTGCCACCCGCCAGTACATCGCCGGCGTGGTGCCCGAGTACTACCTGTTCGGCAACCCCCAGCCGCAGAACGTCGGCGGCAACTTCCAGCAGCTGCAGGTCCAGGTGGTGGGGGCGGCCGGGTACCCCGGGCACGTGGTCTACCAGTCGATGACGACGAACCTCGACCCGGCGAACGGGTTCCTCAACAACGTCTGGTGGTCGGACTACGAAGCCAACGACCCCACCGGCAGCTTCACCGGCTGTAAGTACGACTGGCAGAACCCGACGATCACGAAATCGGCTTCTGGACAAGTCCAGTCCATCACCTACAACGGTCCCCGCGGGACCTGCTCCCCCGTCTACTTCGGTCCCAACGACACCATCATCGGGCCCATCTACTCGAACGACTCGATCTACGTCTCCGGCAAGCCCGATTTCGGCACCGCGTCCAATCCGGGCGCCGTACAGACAGCTGACCCGAACTGCCAGTTCGTCGACC
>JAKAZC010000290.1 GCA_021826655.1 Actinomycetes bacterium
CACCGCCCGCCAGGCCGCCGTTAAGGCCGGCATCCCCATGTCGGTGGCGGCGACCACCGTCAACAAGGTGTGCCTGTCCGGCCTCAACGCCATCTACCTGGCCGACCTGCTCATCAACGCAGGCGAGGCCGACATCGTGGTGGCGGGGGGCATGGAGTCGATGACCCAGGCCCCCTACCTGCTCCCCGGTGCCCGCGGCGGCTACCGCCTGGGCGACGGCACCCTGGTCGACTCGATGATGTACGACGGCCTCTTCTGCGCCTTCGACCAGTGCGCCATGGGCCTCGGCACCGAGCGCTACAACGGTGCCGACGGCGTGTCCCGCGAGCGCCAGGACGCTTTCAGCGCCGCCTCCCACGAAAAGGCGGCCGCTGCCATCAAGTCGGGCAAGTTCGCCGAGGAGATCGTCCCGGTGCTCGTGCCCCAGCGCAAGGGCGACCCGGTCGCCGTCGACACCGACGAGGGCGTCCGCCCCGAGACGACGGTGGAGTCGCTGGGCAAGCTGCGGCCCGCCTTCGACAAGAACGGCACCATCACCGCCGGCAACGCCTCGCAGATCTCCGACGGCGCCGCCGCTGTCATCGTGATGTCGAAGGCGAAGGCGGAGGAGCTGGGGGTGTCCGCCCTGGGCGAGCTGGTCAGCTACGGCCAGGTGGCCGGCCCCGACCCGTCGCTGCTGTCCCAGCCGGCCCGTGCCACCGCCCAGGCACTGGCCAAGGCCAAGCTGACGGTGGACGACATCGACATCTTCGAGATCAACGAGGCGTTCGCTGCTGTCGGCCTCACGTCGACCGACGAGCTGGGGATCCCTGAGGACAAGGTCAACGTGAACGGCGGCGCCATCGCGCTGGGCCACCCTGTCGGCATGTCGGGAACCCGGGTGGCGCTGACCGCCCTCTACGAGCTCAAGCGCCGGGGCGGCGGCACCGCTGCGGTGAGCCTGTGCGGTGGCGGCGGCCAGGGTGACGCCGCCGTGCTGCGCACAATCTGATCCGGCAGCGGTCCGACCGGGCGGTCGGCCACAGTCCCGTGGGCTACGAGGACGGCCGGCATCCGTGCCGGCCGTCCGTCGCGTCCGAGGTGCCGTCGACTCGGTGCTGGGCCTCTCGGGAGCGGGGCCTCTCGGGAACCCGGCCTCAGTAGGGGGGCGACGCCACACCGCAGAGCCGGCCGGTGGACAGCTCCACCTCGGCCCACGAGGCGGCGGGGAGCGCCACCACGGCCAGCGTGCACGTCGGGAAGCCGTGGGCCTCGAGGCGCTCACGGCCGCCGCCGGTCGGGTCGAGCAGCTCCCAGGTGAGCGAGAAGGCGGTCGGGTTGTGGCCGACGAGCACGACCGAAGGAGGAGCGTCGCCCAGCTCGTGGAGGACGCCGAGCGCGGTCGGCACGGAGGCGCCGTAGACGGCCCGCTCCCTGCGGACTTCGGGTGCGACGCCCCCGGGGGCGGTCAGGGCGAGCGCGGCCGTCTCCGTCGTCCGGACTGCGGTCGAGCACACCACCAGTTCGGGCGGGGGGATGTCCTCACCGTCCGGGCCGACCATGGCCAGCGCCCCGGCACCGGCGGTCAGGCGGGAGGCGAGGGCGGCGGCGTCCCGGCGGCCCCGCTCGGTGAGCGGCCGGGCGTGGTCACCACCCGGCGAGCCGGTAGCCGCCTTGGCGTGCCGCAGCATCCACAGGTAGCGGCGCGGGGGCGGGATGGTGCCGTCGGTCTCGGGGGCCACCCGTGCATGGTGCCCCACGGAGGCGCCTTCGTGTGGGCGGGAGCCCCGGGCCCGCCTCAGGCCTCGACGGTCCGGCGTCCCTCGAGGGCCCGCCCCAGGGTCAGCTCGTCGGCGTACTCGAGGTCGCCACCCACCGGCAGGCCGCTGGCGATCCGAGTCACCGTCAGCCCCAGCGGGTTGAGCAGCCGGGCGAGGTACATGGCCGTCGCCTCGCCCTCGAGGTTGGGGTTGGTGCACAGGATGATCTCGGTGAGGCCCTCGGCGTCGACCCGGGCCAGCAGCTCGCGGACACGCAGCTGGTCCGGCCCCACCCCCTCGATCGGGTTGAGGGCGCCCTGGAGCACGTGGTAGCGGCCGGCGAACTCGCCCGTCTTCTCCACGGCCACGATGTCGCGGGGGTCCTCCACCACGCACACGACGGTGCCGTCGCGCCGGTCATCGAGGCAGATGGCGCACAGCTCCCCCTCGGCCACGTTGAAGCAGCGCGTGCACAGGGTCATCCGCTCCTTCACCGCGGTGATGGCGTCGGCCAGGCGGAGAGCGTCAGGGCCGGGCACCTTGAGCAGGTAGAAGGCGATGCGCTGGGCCGACTTGGGGCCGACGCCGGGGAGCCGCCCGAGCTCGTCGACGAGGGCCTGGAGGGGGCCGGAGAAGGCGGGCATTCAGCCCGCCTCCACGGGGAGCGCCCGCCGGCCGGGACGTGCCCGTCGCACGCGGCGGGCGGTGCTCGTGCCGGCACGAACGGGGAACGGCGGCGGGTCCCCGGTGGCGGGTCGGGCCACGTCGGTCACCGGACCTCCTCGGCACCGGGGAAGGCCCGCAGCAGGCGCGCCTCGGCCGATCCGTCGTACTCGGCCTCGCTGACCTGCCGGGCCGTCTCGAAGATGGCCAGGTCCTCCTCGGGATCGGGCGGCTGGTCGGTCGCCGGCATCGCAGCCCGCTCCGGCGCAGAGACTGGCGGCGCTGCAACTGACGGCTCCGTGGTCGCCGGCTCCGTGGGCGCCGATGGCGAACCCGCACCCGCCGGCCCACCGGAACGATCGGCTGCAGCCGGCCCACCGGATCGTTCCGGCGCGACAGGGGCCGGCCGGGGAGCGCCGGGCGACGGAGGGCCACCTGACCCGTCCGGCTCGACCACCATGCGGACGGGGACGGGGCGGCCGAAGTGCGCGGCCAGCACCGCCTCGACGTCGGGGCGGACCTCCTCGCACCGGTCCCGGTGGATCTGGTTGGGCAGGGCGAACACGGCGGCGTCCCCCACCTCGAGGAAGCGGCCGGCCACGAGGAGCGCCTTCGCCTTGGGCCGGAGCCGGGTGAGGATGTGATCGCCCCATGCCTCGGTCAGCTGGTCCCGGCTGGGGAGCCCGCTGGCGGGGGGAGCGCCGACGGCGGGGGCGCCTCCTCCAGGCTCGCCGTCCGGTGCCGGCGCCGGTGCCGGTGCGGCCGGAGGTTCGGCTGGTGCGGCTGGAGGTTCGGCGGCGGCGACCGGTGCTGGAACCTGGCTGTCTGGTACCGGACCACGAGGTGGGCTCGCTGCCGGGGCCGCCGGGGGGTTCCCGGCCGCGTGTGCCGCCTGGCGCCGCAGGGCGCCGAGCGTCGGCCGGCCACCGGGAGCGGCCGTCCGTGGAGCCGGCTCGGACGAGCTCTCGGCCGGGACCTCGGTGGCGGGCGAGGGAACCTCGGTGGCTGGTCCCGGCGCCGGTACCGGGACCTCTGCGGCGGGCACCCCATGGAGGCCGCCGGTGGAACGGGCTGGCGGGTGAGCAGCCGGTGCGCCTCCGGCACCCATCCCGGCCACGGTCCGCTCCAGGCGCTCCAGCCGGGCAAGGACGGCCTCGAGCCCCTCGTCCGCCTCGGGGTGGGCCAAACGGACCAGCGACACCTCCAGGTTGACCCGGGGGTCGGGCGCGTCGCGCATCTGCACCTGGGCCGCGCCGATCGTCTCGAGTGCCCGCACCACGCCGGCGAGGCACAGCCGGGTGGCGACGTCG
>JAKAZC010000291.1 GCA_021826655.1 Actinomycetes bacterium
GGCTCGGGAGACGGCGGCGCAACGGATCATGGTGCTCGAGGTCGTGACAAAGCGGGTGGCAGCCGCCTCGCATCAGGCCCGCAGGCTGAGGAGCGTCCCGGGGGCTCGAACCGAGCTGAAGGCGTCGTTGCGGTTGCGGCTCGAGTACCCCCGATGGATCCGCCGCAACAGCGCGCTCTCCGCCGATGACCGGGTGGCCATGGGAGCTGCCGTCCACGCATGGGATCGCCCGCCCCGCTTCTCCGTCGTCATGCCGGTCTGCGATCCGCCGGTGCGCTTCCTGCGCAAGGCCATCGAGTCCGTCCGGTCACAGCTCTACCCGCACTGGGAGCTCTGCATCGCGGACGACGCCTCCTCGTCGGCCGCCGTACGCCGGACCCTCGAGCGATGCCAGACCTCCGACCCCCGGATAAAGGTCCTCCACCGCCCGGCGCGGGGCCACATCTCCGCTGCGACGAACGACGCTGTCTCGATGGCGACCGGCACCCACGTCGCCCTTCTCGACCACGACGACGAGATCTCGGAGGACGCGCTGTACCTGGTCGCGGCGGAGCTCGCCGCCCATCCCGGTGCGATCCTGGTCTACACGGACGAGGACAAGATCGACCCTCGGGGCCGGCGTCACTCGCCTCACCTGAAGCCCGCATGGGACCCCGACCTGCTGCGGTCCCAGAACTACGTGAACCACCTGACCGTTGTCCGGGCGGACGCCCTCCGCGAGGCGGGCGGGTTCCGTCAGGGGTTCGAGGGGAGCCAGGACTACGACCTCGTGCTCAGGGTCACCGAACGCGCCGAGCCGGACCAGGTCCGCCACGTCCCCTTCGTCTGCTACCACTGGCGAGAGGTCGATCGCTCCGTCGCCGCCGACCCCTCGGCCAAGCCCTACAAGGAGGCGGCGGCCCGGAGGGCGCTGGCCGAGCACCTGCAGCGAGTCGGACGATCCGGGAGCGTCGAGCCGGCTTGGGAGGGGAGCCACTGGCACAGGGTGCGCTACGAGGTGACCGATCCTCCGCCGTCGGTCACCGTGATCGTCCCCACCCGCGACGGCGAGGGGCTCGAGCGCTGCATCGGGAGCCTCCTGTCACGGACGGACTACCCGAGCCTGAGGGTCTGCGTGGTCGACAACGGCAGCGAGCACCCCGAGACGCTCGCCCTGCTCGACCGGGTGCAAGCGGACGAGCGGGTGGAGGTCCTCCGGGACGCCCGCCCGTTCAACTACTCCGAGCTGAACAACCTGGCCGCCCGTCAGACCACGAGCGACTTCCTCCTCCTCCTGAACGACGACACCGAGGTGATCGACGGGGGATGGCTGAGGGAGCTCGTCTCGCAGTGTCAGCAGCCAGGCGTCGGTGCTGTCGGTGCGAGATTGCTGTACCCCGACGGCCGGGTGCAACACGCCGGGGTGGTCCTCGGCCTCGGGGGGTCCGCCGGCCACCTGTACGCCGGCTACCCGGGGGACTCGCTCGGCCGGTACGGCCAGCTCCGCCTCGTCCGGAGGGTGGCGGCCGCGACGGCCGCCTGCCTCCTCGTCCCCAGGCCCGTGTACGAACAGGTCGGGGGACTCGACGAGGGCCGGTTCTCCAACGGGTTCAGCGACGTCGACCTCTGCCTGCGGATCGGGCAGGCCGGGTACCACGTCGTGTGGACCCCTTACGCCGAGCTCTCCCATCACGAGTCACTGACCAGGGGGACCGGCGAGAGCGAGGCCGCCCGGACGGTCCGGTGGTCCGAGGAGCGCCGGGCGCTGCGGGAGGGGTGGGGCCGTCTGCTCGGTGACGACCCGGCATTCAGCCCGAACCTCTCGCTCGACAGCCTCTACCCTCGGCTCTCCCCTCACCCGAGGATCGCCCGGCCCCGCGGTCACGCACCGGGTCACGTACCGGGTCACGTACCGGGTCACGCGCCGGGTCACGCACCGTCGGACGGAGCCGGTAGCCTCAATTCATGAGTCGTCGCGGCCAGGGCGTCGCGCACCCACGGAGGCAGCAGTGACCGACCCATCCCCGAACCGGACCGAGCCGACCCGGCTCACCCGGGCGACCTACGACCGCCTGCAGGCCGAGCTCGAGGACCTGACCACCCGGGGGCGGGTGGAGATCGCCCAGCACATCGAGGCGGCGCGAGCGCTCGGAGACCTGTCCGAGAACGGCGACTACCACGCGGCCAAGGACTCCCAGGGGAAGATGGAGGCGCGGGTCCGGCAGCTGCAGGCGCTGCTCAAGACCGCCCAGGTGATGGACGGCGTCGACGCCGCCGACGGGACGGTCGTCACCGGGACCACGGTCACCATCCGCTACGAGGGAGACGACGAGGAGGACGTGCAGGAGTTCTTCGTCGGTTCGATCGAGGAGCGGCAGGGGGAGCTACCGGTCGTGTCCCCCGGCGCGCCCCTCGGCCAGGCTCTCATCGGCAAGTCCGCCGGGACGACCGTGGAGTACCAGGCTCCCGGGGGCGTGCTCCGGGTCGAGATCGTGCGAGTGGGGAGCTGAGATGACCGCCGACGCCGAAGGGGTCGGGGGGCCGAAGCGGGACCTCGGTCCGAGGACCATGGCCGACAAGATCTGGGACGCGCACGTCGTCCGCTCGGCCGAGGGAGAGCCGGACCTGCTCTTCATCGATCTGCACCTGGTGCACGAGGTCACCTCGCCCCAGGCCTTCGACGGGCTTCGAATGGCCGGCCGCGGGGTCCGCCGGCCGGACCTGACGGTGGCCACGGCCGACCACAACGTGCCGACCCAGCACATCGACCGGCCCGTGGCCGATCCCATCTCGGCCAAGCAGCTGCAGGTGCTCGACGCCAACTGTGCCGAGTTCGGGATCACGTGCTATCCGATGGGTGACCCGGACCAGGGCATCGTGCACGTGATCGGGCCGGAGCAGGGGCTGACACAGCCCGGGATGACCATCGTCTGCGGGGACAGCCACACCTCCACCCACGGAGCCTTCGGCGCCCTGGCGTTCGGGATCGGCACCAGCGAGGTCGAGCACGTCCTCGCCACCCAGACCCTCCCCCAGCGGCGGCCGGCCAACATGTCGGTGGTCGTCGACGGGAAGCTGCGGGCCGGGGTCACGGCCAAGGACGTCGCGTTGGCCGTCATCGGGCGCATCGGCACCGGTGGCGGCATGGGCCACGTGATCGAGTACCGGGGCTCGGCCATCCGGTCGCTCTCGATGGAGGGCAGGATGACGCTCTGCAACATGAGCATCGAAGGCGGGGCCCGAGCCGGGCTGGTGGCTCCCGACCAGACCACGTTCGACTACGTGCAGGGTCGCCCGCACGCTCCGACCGGCCCGCTGTGGGACCTGGCCGTCGACTCGTGGCGCTCCCTGGTCACGGACGAGGGTGCCGCCTTCGACAAGGAGGTGTGGCTGGACGCCGGGAGCATCGTCCCCCAGGTGACCTGGGGGACGAACCCCGCCCAGGTCGTCCCCATCGACGGGGCCGTCCCGGAGCCCGACAGCTTCTCCGAGCCCGAGGAGCGCGAGGCGGCGGCCCGTGCGCTGGCCTACATGGGCCTCACCCCCGGGACCCGCCTGCGGGACATCGCCGTCGACACCGTCTTCATCGGCTCCTGCACCAACTCGCGCATCGAGGACCTGCGGGCGGCCGCCGCGGTGCTCCGGGGCCGGAAGGTCCACCCCGGGCTGCGGGCACTGGCCGTCCCCGGATCGCACCGGGTGAAGGCCCAGGCCGAG
>JAKAZC010000292.1 GCA_021826655.1 Actinomycetes bacterium
ATCGCCGGCGCGACGAGCATCAGCGCGACCGACATCGGGAACGGCCGCACCTACAAGGCCACCGTCGTCGGCTACGACACGACCCGTGACGTCGCGGTGCTGCAACTGGTCGGCGCCTCCGGCCTGCCGACGGTCTCGGTCGGCAATTCGTCGGCGGCCTCGGTCGGCGACCCGGTCGTGGGCATCGGCAATGCAGGAGGGACAGGGGGGACACCCAGCGCCGCAGCCGGGGGCGTGACCGCGCTCGACCAGTCGATCACCGCCAGCGACCAGAGCTCGGGCGTCACCGAGCAGCTGGCCGGGCTGATCGAGACGGACGCGGGGATTCAGCCCGGGGACTCGGGCGGACCCCTCGTCGATGCGGCCGGCAAGGTGATCGGGATGGACACCGCAGGGTCCTCCAGCACGTCGATCGGCGCCTCGAGCACGCAGGCGTACGCGATCCCCATCGACCAGGCCCTTTCGGTCGCCGGCTCGATCCGGGCCGGTAACGCCTCGTCCACCGTGCACATCGGGGCGACTGCGCTCCTCGGCGTGCAGGTCTCGTCGAGCGCTCAGGCCGGGCCGGGTGCCGGAGGGGGCTCCGTGGGCCAGCCCGGGGCGACGGTCGTCGCGGTCGTTCCCGGCTCCCCCGCCGACGGCGCGGGTGTCACGGCCGGCAGCGTGATCACCTCGGTCGGCGGCGAGACGATCGACTCTGCGAAGTCACTCGGTGCAGCCATGACCACCTATCACCCGGGTGCCCGGGTTCAGGTGCAGTGGGTGGACGCCTCCGGCCAGCAGCAGTCTGCGACGGTCCAGCTCACCAACGGCCCCCCGCAGTGAGGAGCCGGCAGGGGCGCCGGGTGTCGGGCAGCCGGCGCCCGGCGCCCGACGCCGCGCGTAGCTACGGGACCTCGTCGTCCGCCCAGTCGAGCCAGGCGTACAAAGCCGCCTGCGCCTTCGCCGTCAGGCGGGCCGGGTGTTCCCCGAAGGGGTCGGCCACGATGGTCCCCGCGTGGTCGGCGATCCAGAGGTACCGGGGCGTACCCTGCCCCACGGGACCGGTGACCTCGTACCGGTCGCGCGCATAGTCCATGGCGTTGTCCTCGTCCTGGACCCTGTCCTCGATGACCATCGTGACCGTGAACGCCGCCTCCTCGATGAGGACGAGTTGTGGCACCGTCGACAGCCACCCGTCGCGGTGCAACCGTGAGTACTCCGGTTCGTCTGCCACTGCGGGGTGAATTTACGAGATCGTGCCGCCCGGATGGTGGACTGGCATCGGTGGGCCGTGGCCATCCACCGGGCGAGCCCGCCGGGTCCCCTCAGGATCGTCGCGACACGCGTCCCCTCCTGCCGACGACCGCCTGCTGGAGCTCGCGGTTCCCGCGCAGGAGGCGACGGCAGGACCTGCAGACCGCCAGGCTCATCCTCTGGCCGGGAAGGGCGCAGCATCCTTGGTCGGGCACCCCTGTCGCCACCATCGTGCCCTCCGCCCGGACCAGGCAGCCGTGCAGCCTCGCCTCGCACCAGCGGGTGGCGGCGGGGGGCTCCGAACGGGACACCCGGTCGATCTCCGGCGGGCATTGGCCTTCGAGCCCGGCACGGCGCACCCGACCGACCCACGCCCACCTCATGACCCGTACAGACGCCGAGGAGGCTCGTCCGCGCCGGCGATCTCGTCGGGACGCACCTCGGGGCCGAGCAAGGAGAGCAACGGCACTCGCAGCTCCCTCGCAAGCGCCTTTATGAGCCTGGTGCTGGCCTCGCGGCGCCCCGCCTCGACGTTCGTGAGGTGGCTCGCCGTGCAGTCGACCGCCCTGGCCAGGTCGACAAGGCGGACCTCGCGGTCGCGCCGAATGATCCGAAGGGCCTGGGGGTTGATCCGCACCAGCCTGGACTCTAGCCGTTTCTGGCAAGTATGGTCAAGGCCGGGCAGAAATCCGGGCCGACACGGCCCACTCCCCTGACGAAATCAGCCTCATCGTGCCAACGAAACTTGCCGAACCTTGCTCAAACGGCTAGACCTTGCTGGTCTTTGCCGGGAGGGTGAGAACGTGTCCACCGAAGAAGGGCGGCGTCGGCTCCAGCGCTACCTGGCCGACGAGGTCGACCGCCGCGGCATGACCTGGGTCGCCCTGGGTGCCGAGGTCGGTGACCGAGGCAGCGTGTCGACCATCAGGAGCTACGTCCAGTCGCGCGTGGCGGCCCGACCACACCGGAGCACGCTCGCCGTGGTGGACCGCCTGCTCGGGTGGGAGCACGGCAGCGCCCGGAGCGTGCTGGACGGGGGCGAGCCGCGGCCCCTCGGTGCCCCTGCGGCCGGTGCCGCCGACGAGACACCGGCGCTCTCGGGCCAGAAATGGGATCGGCTGAGCGCCGAGCAGCAGCGGGCGGTCCTCAACGTCATCGACTCCATGCTCGACACCGACCGACGCGCCAATTGAGCCGATCGAGCCGTCGGCCCGGTCCGCGCTCGGGGCCGGTCCGCGCTCGGCCCGATGTCAGACCCCCTCCGTACCCTGGGGGTATGCCGCCCTGGAACCCTTGGGACACCCTGCGTAGCCGGACGCTGATCGCGATGGCCGTCCGCCCCCTCCCGCCGGGGGTGCTCGGCGCCTACCTCGCCAGAGGCAACCGGCGGGCGATCGTCCTGTCCTCCTCCCTCGGCCGGGCGGAGCGAACCGCGACGCTCGCCCACGAGCTCGTGCACGACGAGCGAGGGGGTGGCGCCGCGTTCCGGGGCCAGCCGGCGACGTGGGACCCGGTGGTCGCGCGTGACGAGCGGCAGGTGGACGACGAGGTGGCTCGCCGTCTGGTTCCCGGGCCCGAGCTCGACCGCCTGTGGAGGCGGGCCCGCGGTGTCGACGGTTCGCTGACCGCTCGGGAGGTCGCCGCGGTGTTCGACGTGCCACCCGAGGTGGCGGCCCGCGCCCTCGTGCTCCGGCGTTCGGAGCAGCGCCGGAAGCGATCCCCACGCTGAGCCTGCCCGCCCGATGTGCCACACTGGGGCACCTCGGTGGGCGTAGCTCAGCAGGTTAGAGCGCCAGGTTGTGGCCCTGGAGGTCGGGGGTTCAAGTCCCCTCGCTCACCCCGAACCGGTCGGTGCCGGCAGGTGGCCCGTGGCGGACCGCCTGCCGGCACCCGCACGGACCGACCGGTCGCCGTCCGGCGCTCCGGTTCGACGCTCCGGTTCGACGCTCCGGTTCGACGCTTCAGACGGTTCCGAGGGCGTCGAGGCGAGCCCGCTCGGTCCCCGACAGCTCGAGCCACGCGGCATCGACGTTGTCGTCCGCGTGCTCCGTGCTCGCGGTGCCCGGGATGGGGACCATCACAGGCGAATGCCCGAGCAGCCAGGCGACGGCCACCTGCTGCACCGACACGCCGTGCGCGTCGGCCACCCTTCGGACGACCCCACCGGCGGGGCCCTCGCCGAGGATGTTGGGCGAATGGGGGATGAACGCGATCCCCTGCCGTTCGCACGCCTCCAGCACCGACTCGGACCCGCGCCGCGCCACGTTGTAGGCGTTCTGCACCGAGACCACCTCGCCGAGCGACTGGGCGACGGCCAGTTGGTCGAGGGTCACGTTGGAGATGCCGATGTCACGGACCTTGCCCTCCCGCTGCAGCTCGACGAAGGCGCCGACGGTCTCCTCGTACGGGACGTCGGGGTCCGGAACGTGAACCTGAAACAGGTCGATGCGGTCGAG
>JAKAZC010000293.1 GCA_021826655.1 Actinomycetes bacterium
TCGATCGAGCTCCTCCCGGACGACCCGGGCCTCGCGTGCGGACATCTCGGCCCCGCCGTACTCCCTCGGCCAGGTCGGCTCGAGCCAGCGCCTGGCCCCCTGCTTCTTCCAGAACTGCCGGTAGAAGGCCCAGCGCGCCGGGTCCTCCTCGAAGTCCCACTGGAACCCCTCGTACTCGGCCGGCAGCTCCTCGTCGAGCCACGAGCGCACCTCGTGACGCAGCGATTCGAGCTGCGGCGTCGTCATGAATGTGATGTCCATCGCCCGCCCCCGTCTCGTTCCCGCCGCACGCTAGCGGTCCGGGGCCGCGCGTTCCCGCCCGGCAGGGTCACATTGCCGGCGGCGGGGCCCAATTCCGGCGGCGGGTCCTCGATCGGCCGCGACGCCCCGATCCGGCGGCCGCGCCTCAAAGGGGGTAGTAGCCCGGGACGGACCCGTGCGGCGTGTCGAGGTAGACCTTGGCCTCGGGATTGCCTCCGAAACGCCCGTGGCTCCACCGGATCTCCACGTGGCCCCTGACCTGCAGCAGCTCGGCGGAGTGCCGGTCCTCGACGACGGCGGCCCAGCCGACCCTGGGCTGGCCGCCGGGCTCCGGCCGGCAGCGGAGGTCCCGGAGGCGGTGGTCGAGGCGCCAGTCCCAGGGCGTTGCCACCCGGACCCGGAGGAGCTCGGTGGGCGACGCTCCCAGCACGAAGTAGGGCGCGCTCCCCATGCGCAGCATCCGCCAGAGCAGGGCCTCGCCGTCGGCCGGCGAGCGCAGACGTGCTTCCCACCGGCGCGCCGACTCCCCGGCCACGACGGCGGCGAGCTCCTCGTACAGATCGCCGCTCCTCCCCGGCCACCCACCGCGCAGTGAACCCGCGAGCGACCGTCGCTCGGCCGGTCCGAGGTCGGTGGCGGCGGCCGGAAGGCCGGAAGGCCCGAGCTCGGACCGGACGGCCTCGTAAAGGTCCTGGTAGGCGTCGCCGGCCACCTCCTCGTACCAGTTCCCGCCCCTGATGCCGTGCCCACCCTGCAGCAGTCGGTCGAAGACGTGCCCGGGGGAGGCGTTGATCATGATCTTCGACAGGTACTTGCAGCTCACCAGGAACACGTGGTCGATCCGGAGGTCGACCGGCGCGACCTCGTCCCCGGGGGCGCGGTGGGAGCCCTTCCACTCGACGACGACCGGCCGGCGTCCCCGGAGCCCGTCGGGGGCGGCGAGGAACGCCTGGCCGTTGGCCCATGCGAGCGAGAACTCGCGGGCGTGCGCGCCGCCGGCGTGCGCCCGGCGCAGGATCTCCCAGACCTCGGGCGAGACGCTGACCATCTCGGCCGGCCGGGCGCGCAGGGCCTCCTCCACCGACTCGAACCCCAGGGTCCCGAGGCCGGTCACGAGCTCGGTGATCGTCGTCCGCAGGTCCGGCACCTCAGGCTCCGGGCCGCGACGCGCAGCCCGCCACCGCGTGCGGCACCGGGCTGTCGCAGGGCGCGCCCATCCGCGGACCGCGGCGTGGCACGTGGGTCCGCGAGCCCGTGCGGCCCGGCCCCGCCCTCAATCGCCCGGGGCGCGTCCCGACGGTGGCGTCACCGCCGCCGGCCCTTGCAGAGGTCCCGCATGGTCGCGGGCGCCGACGGTTCGAGCATCTCGATCACCTCGTAGATCGGCTTGCCCGGACCGCTCAGGTGCTCGAGGGCCTTCGCCCCGGGGCCACCGGGGGCCGGGAGGTCGGTGGTGAGGAGCACCAGGGGGGTGTCCCCGGTCTCGCTGAGCACAGCGGCCTTGCCCAAGGCCTTCCACAGCGTGTCCGTCCGCTTGAGCCCCGCCCGGTGGACCGTGTAGCTGCCCGAGACGTCGAAGAACCAGGATCCGCCCCTGCGGTCAGGAGCGGTGAAGTCGATCTGCACGCCGCCCGGCAGCCGCTGACCCTCCCGAACGTCGACGAAGCCCGCCGAGTCGATCAGCGTCCTGGCGATCTCCTTGGCCACCCAGCCTTCCCGCACCGCACGGGAGTGGGGGTCCTCGGCGCGAGCGGGCGTGCCCTGAACGGCCGGCAGGCTCACGCGGCCCCGGGGCCCGGCGCCCTCCTCCGCCAGGCGCCGCCGCTCCCGGGCGACCCGTTCCTCGGCCAGCTGCAGGTACGACTCGTCGAGGTCGTAGCCGACGTAGTGACGACCGGCCCGGGTGGCGGCCACCGCCGTCGTGCCGGCACCGACGAAGGGGTCGAGCACGAGGTCGCCCCGGTACGTGTACAGCTCGATCAGCCGGGACGGAAGCTCGAGCGGGAAGGGCGCGGGATGGCCGACGCGGGTGGCGCTCTCGGGAGGGATCTCCCACACGTCGAGCGTGTTCTCCATGAAGTCCTCGCGGGTCATGGAGGCCTCCGACGGCAGTTCCCTGCGGTGGCGGTCCCGTGTCGGGACCGCCCGGTCGAAGCGTCCCTTGCTCGCGACGACGATTCGCTCGGTGAGGTCCCGCAGGACCGGATTGCCGGGACGCTGAAAGCTCCCCCAGGCGCACGATCCCGACGAGCCGCGCTGCTTGACCCAGATGATCTCCCCCCGTAGGAGGAGGCGGAGGTCGTCCTGCAGGATGCCGATCACGTCGGCCGACAGGGAGCGGTACGGGCGGCGGCCCAGGTTGGCCACGTTGACCGCGATCCGACCCCCCGGTTCGAGCTTGCGGACGCACTCGGCGAACACGTCGCGCAGGAGGGCGAGGTACTCGAAGTAGGTCGCGGGCACGCCACCCTCGCCCAACGCCTCCTCGTACTGCTTACCGGCGAAGTAGGGAGGCGAGGTGACGACCAGGGCCACCGACGAGTCGGGCACCTCGCCCATCGAGCGGGAGTCGGCGCGGATCAACTTGTCGAGCTCCCGTTCCGGGTGCACCGCGGAGTCCGAGGACAGGTCCGGCGAGGTGAACCGGCTGTAGAACCCGCTCGCATCGTGGTTCTCCCGCCTGGAGACGCCGAACGCAGAGGTTGACGTGGAGCGGTTGACCACCGGCGTCATGGTACGCGACCGACCCGAACGCCTGCGCGATCCTCGGTTGTCTCCGGCGTCGGGCACGGCCTGCTCGCTTCGCTACAGTCGCAGGTGGGGGACCTGGGGTTCCCGGGGCACCCGTCGCGGGTGCTCGGGGCGATGGTACCGGGAGCCTGTGACGGCAGCCCCTTGCCGGGCAGGGGACTGTCGCCCCCTCGGGGTGCCGCCACCGACGAGGAGCGTGAGCATGCAGGATCTGACGGACCTGTCAGCGGTGGTGACCGGTGGGGGGATCGGCATCGGGCTCGGCATCGCGAGAGCCCTCGCGGGTGCCGGGGTCCACGTGGTGGTCGCCGACATCGAGGCGGAGGCCGCCGAGTCCGCTGCCCGTGAGCTGGGCTCGGCCGGCGTGCGGACGCTCGCCTGCACCTGCGACGTCGGCGACCGGGCGCAAGTGGAGGCGCTCGCCGACAGGGCCTGGGCGGCCTTCGGGCGCATCGACATCGCCGTCAACAACGCCGGCGTGTTCCCGCCGCTCGCCCCCCTCGTCGAATCGAGGGAGCAGGACGCCCGATGGGTGTTCGACGTGAACGTCATGGGCGTGTGGAACGGCTGCTCGGTGTTCGGCCGGAGGTTCGTCGACCAGGGCACTCCCGCACACATCGTCAACACCGGGTCGGAGAACAGCCTCGGCGTCGCCCACGCGGGTGCCGCCG
>JAKAZC010000294.1 GCA_021826655.1 Actinomycetes bacterium
CGTCGAGCACCGCCGGTGCGGGGAGTGCGCCTGGCTCCACCACGGGGAGCGGCGCCCCCGGCCAGGCGCCGCCGACCAATCCGGCGGGCCGCGCTCCCGGCGTCGGGAACCCTCACACGCAGCGCGCCGTCCCCCCGGCCGGCTCCACCGGGAGCTCCTCTAGCGGGTCTGCGGTCACCCCGCCGGCCGGGATCACCCCGGGCTCGCCCCCGAGTGGTGCGCACGGCTCAGCGTCGTCGAGCCGCCCGTGAGGGGAGGGCGACGACAGGGGCCGTGTCGGTCCTGACCGTCGGGGGGAGGGCACTGCGGTGCCCTCCCCTTGCGCATCCTTCGACTCCACTCCGACCCCGATCTCCGAACCCGGTCGCGATCCCCGGTCCGGGACGTACGGCCTGGCTAAGGTGAGCGCCACCGAGGGGAGGGTGCTTCGTGGGCACACACAGGACGGCGCGCAGGACGGCCTTTGGCGTGGTGGCGCATGCGACGGTAGCCGTGGCACTCGTGCTCGCCACCGCGGCCCCGGCGCTTGCAGCGAAGCCCGGCGGCGGGGGGGGCGGGGGCGGGGGCGGTGGCACCTCGACCCCCACGGGGAACGATCTCTCGTACCCGCAGTGCGGAAGCAGGTTCCCTTCGGGCGCGGCGTTCGGAATCGTCGGAGTGAACGGAGGCGTGGCGAACGACCTCAACCCGTGCTTGGGATCGTCATCCTCGTACACCGGAAGCGAGCTGTACTGGGCCGTGGCGAGCACCACCGGGAGGACGGCGTTGCCGAAGGCCTCGCTGTACGTGAACACGGGCGACCCGGGCAACACGTTCAACGGGACCGTGATCGCCGACTGGCCGACCTCGTCCTCCTCGGCCGATCCCTACGGATCGTGCGGGACGACGACGGTCACCATCAGCTCGACCGCCTACTCCGTGGGCGACGACTCCCAAGCCTGCGCCTGGCAGTACGGCTTCGACAAGGCCGGCCAGGACGCCTCGTGGCTCACCAACACAGCGGATGCGATCGACGGCCAGCACGCGCCGGTCACCGTGTCTGACACGCCCGGGAGCTATCCGTGGTGGCTCGACGTCGAGACCGCGAACACGTGGCAGGGCGGGGGGAGTGGCCAGGCGATGAACGTCGCCGACCTGCAGGGGATGATCGCTGCGTTGCAGGCTTCGGGAGTGACCTCGGTGGGGGCGTACTCGACGTCCTCGCAGTGGGACCAGATCACCGGCGGGACGACATCGGCGTCGGGATCCCTCTGGATGATCCCCACGTGGCTCCCCGGCGCCCGGTCGCTGTCGGGAGCGGAGGCGAACTGCACGCAGACGTCGTTCACCGGAGCCACCGGCATCACCGTCACGCAGTGGGTTGCCCGCCCGGACGGCGACTACGCCTGCTGATGGCGCCGGTACGGCTCGGGGGACCGTAGCGGGGAACAGGGCCGAGCGAGCGGCGATGGTCGCCGGTGAGGGCATGCCCTTGCCAACCGTTGGAGGCCCGCCATAGGTTCGACGGGCTGGCTCGGCCTTGACGACAGGTCCGCCAGGGTCCGGAGGCCGGGTGCGATCGAGCAGGCGGGTAGGCGGCGTGCGGTACCGGGTGGCGGCCCTGGTCACGGTGCTCGCC
This sequence comes from Actinomycetes bacterium, assembly GCA_021826655.1. The sequence goes on from JAKAZC010000294.1 coordinate 1,619, forward strand.
GCCGTCTCGTCGCCCGTCGTCGCACCGGCAAGCGCCTCGGGGCTCGTTCCGGCATTCGTGAGGCCCAGCGCCCTCGCGCCGGGCAACGCCCCTCCGGGAGCAACCCCACTGGGGTCCGTACCCGGCAGCCGACAACTGCAGCTCAGCGTTGTCCTGCCGCCATCCAACGGAATTCAGTTGCAGGCGCTCCTGCACGACCTGTACGACCCGGCGTCGCCCCAGTACCACCATTGGCTCCGCCCGGGGCAGTTCCTCAGCCGGTTCGGGCCATCGCCCGCAGAGGTGGCCTCGGTCGAATCATGGCTGCACGGATCGGGCGTCGATCAGACCACGGTGTCGGGGTTCGCCGTGAAGGTAACGGCTCCCGCCGGGCAGGTGTCCACGGCGCTCGGCACGTCCCTCCAGCAGTACAGGACCCCCTCGGGTCATGTGGGCTACCTGGCCCAGGCGGCGCCACTCGTGCCCCGACCGCTGGCCGGCGGTCGGATCGCCGCCATCCTCGGACTCGACACGGTGGCGCAATTCCGGCCCCAGGGCACGGCGGCACCGACCGCCACCGGGGGCGGTGGGTCGGCGGCGCAGCCCCACGCCGACGGGCTGATACCGTGCGCCGCGGCACAGACGGCCGCCGGTTCGAGCTACTACACGCTCGACGCCCTCGGCGCGGACTACGGCGTCGGCTCGTTGCTGGCCGACGGTCAGAGCGGCCACGGCGAGACCATCGGGGTCTACGAGCTCGCCTCTAGCTCGGCCTCCGACGTCGCCGCCTACGAGAGCTGCTTCGCGCTGGCGAACCGGGTGGGCATGGTCGCCGTCGACGGTGGTGGCGGCGCGGTCGGCGGCGGGGGAACGTTCGAGGCCGACCTCGACATCGAGCAGGCGGCCACCCAGGCCCCCGGTGCGACGATCCTCTCCTACGAGGGGTCCAACTCCGGCGCAGGACCGTACGACACGTGGAGCACGATCGTCTCCGCAGACGCTGCCCAGGTCGTCTCGACCAGCTGGGGACTGTGCGAGCCGCTGTCCGCCACCGCTGGCTACATCCCATCGTTCAGCACGCTCTTCGAGCAGGCCGCTGCCCAGGGACAGACGATCCTCGCCGCAGCCGGCGACTCGGGTTCGGAGGACTGCTATCCGAACAACCAGTCGACTATCCCGCAAGTCGACTATCCCGCGTCCGATGCCTGGGTGACGGCCGTCGGTGGCACCTCACGGTTCGGCTCGGCCGAGGAGGTCGCCTGGAACAACTGCCAATCGAACGAGACCACGACGTGTGCCAACAGCTACAACGGGACGGCGGCGGGCGGGGGCGGCCTGTCCCGCTACGGGCCCCGACCCAGCTATCAGCCCAACATCCTCTCCTGGCCCACCGCTCAAACGTGCGGAACCTCCTGCCGGGAGGTGCCCGACATCTCGGCCAACGCCGGGGTGCCCATGGTGGTCTACGCCAACGGGAGCTGGGCGGCGGGAGGCGGGACGAGCTTCGCCGCGCCGTTCATGGCAGGGCTGGTGGCCGACAGGAACGACGGCTGCACGACGCCGACAGGCGTGTGGACCCCGGCCCTCTACGCCCTTTATGGCGACAGCTCCTACGGGACCGCCTTCAACGACATCACGTTGGGCAACACCGACATGACGGGATCCAACAGCGGCGCCTATCCGGCCACAACCGGCTACGACGCGGCCACCGGCATCGGCTCGCCCATCGCCCAGGGGCTCTCGTGCGCGGAGGTGACCGGCGTGTCGCCGTCGAACGCTGCGGCCGGCAGCCAGGTCACGGTGAGCGGCCTCGGTCTGGAACATGCCGCCATCACCTTCGGCGGGACCGCCGCCCAGGTCGTCTCGGCGAGCGCGACGTCGGCCACTGTCGTGGTCCCGGCGGGCAGCGGGGCCGTCGGGGTATCGGCGTCCTCGGTGATCGGAGCAGGCACCCAGTCGTCTCCGTTCACCTACGACGTGCCACCGCCGCCGCCACCCCCACCCCCACCCCAACCCCAACCCCAGCCCCAACCCCAACCCCAACCCCAACACGGCTACTGGCTGGTCGGGGCCGACGGGGGGATC
>JAKAZC010000295.1 GCA_021826655.1 Actinomycetes bacterium
CGGGTGGGGGCGGCCTCCCTCAACTTCAACGACATCGACCGGTGCCTCGGCACGCTCGTCTCGGTGCCGACTCCGCCGCCCTACACGCTGGGCATGGATGTCTGCGGCACCGTGGTCGAGACCGGGTCGGGTGCGGAGGCCTGGACAGGACGGAGGGTGGTGGCGATCACCACCACCGCCCTGGGGGGCATCGCCGAGTACGCCGTGGCCGACGCCGTCGCCGTGTTCGACGCACCGGACGGACTCGACGACGCCGAGTCGACCGCCTTCATCATGCCGTTCCAGGCGTCCCACCTCGCCCTCTTCCGGAGGGGACGGCTCGCCGCCGGCGAGACACTGGTGGTCCACTCGGCCGCCAGCGGACTCGGGTCGGCCGGGATCCAGCTGGGCAGAGCGGCCGGGGCCCGTGTGATCGCCGTGGCGGGCGGTGCGGACAAGGCCGCGTTCTGCACCGCACAGGGTGCGGACCTGGTCGTCGACCACACGGCGGAGGACTTCGTCGAGGCCGTCCTGGCCGCCACCGGCGACGAGGGCGCCGACGTCGTCTACGACCTGGCCGGCGGCGGCGTCGTCGAGCGGTCGTGGCGGTGCACCGCCCGCGGCGGTCGTTACCTGGCCGTCGGCTTCGCCGATGACGAGGGGAACGGCATGACCGGCCGTCCGCTGCGCCTGGCCTGCATCGGCAACATCGACCTGGTCGGCGTGATGATCGCGTGGGCCGACCACGTCGACCCGGGGATGCGGCGCTTCGGATTCAACCCGTACGGACGCGACGTGGCCGACGAGATCCATGCCGACCTGCTCCGCCTGGTCGCCGAGGGCGCCGTCCGCCCCGTCGTCGGGCGGCGGGTGTCGATGGCGGAGGCCGGCCCGGCGTTGGAGGAGCACCGGGCCCGTCGCTCGATCGGACGCACCGTGGTCGAGGTGGCCCCGACCCGGTCCGCCGGATGAGCCGGCGCCGGCGCGAACCGGGCGGCACGACCTACACCTGGCGGGACTCGGAGCTCACCGCCCCGCCGCTGCGCGCCCTGAATGCCGTCGGCTCCCGACTCGCACGCCTCGGACTCGAACGTCCAGCGCTCACCGTCGAGGACGTCGTGGCCGCCGCCGTAAAGGTCGCGGGGTCCGAGGACTTCGGGAGCGACAGCTTCCGCGAGCCGCTCGACATCTTCCTGGCGTCGTGCCGGGACGAGGCCGGACTCACCACGTTCGGGCGGATCCTGATCTCCAAGATGCTCACCGCCGCGCTGGCCAACCGGATCGAACTGCACCGGTGGTCGGGCGACCACCCGGCTGCGCCGCGGGAGCGCATCATCGGCCCGTGGGTCATCGTCGGACTTCCCCGTACCGGCACCAGTCTGCTCAGCAACCTCCTCGGCCTCGACCCGATGAACCGCAACCTGCTGCAGTGGGAGGCGGCCCACCTGATCCCTCCGGCCACCCTCGAGCAGGCGGCGTCCGACCCGCGTATCGCCGGCACGGCCAAGGAGCTCGACGGGCTGCTCCGGCTCAATCCCCCGTTGCGGGTCATGCACCCGTTCGGCGCCACCCTGGCCCAGGAGTGCGTGAGCCTCTTCATGTACGACGTGCGCACCCTGGCCCTCGAGACCCAGGCCCACGTGCCGGCCTACGCCCGTTGGTTGGAACAGGCCGACATGGCACCGGCCTACGCCCAGCACATCTCGGCACTGCAGGCCCTGCAGACCGCCCAGCCGACGGGGCGTTGGGTGCTCAAGACACCCAACCACCTGTGGGACCTCGACGCACTGCTGGCCGCGTACCCCGATGCGCGCATCGTGTGGACCCACCGTGACCCGGGGCCGGTGGTGACCTCGCTCGCCAGTCTGGCCAACGCCGGCCAGCGGCCGCTGACCTACCGGACCGACCCCCGCCCGGCGGCCGAGGAGTGGAAGCGCAAGTGCGCCTTCGCCATCGGTTCTGCCACCGCGTTCGACGAGCGCTCGGGGCCGGGCTGGTGCCGCCACCTCCACTACGAGGACCTCCTGGCCGACCCGGTCGAGGCCGTACGGGGCCTGTACGCGGTGTACGACGAGGAGGTCAGCGACCTGCACGCCCGACGCATGCGGGCGTTCCTGGAGCAGCGCCCACAGGACGCCTTCGGCCACCATGGATACGACCCCGCCGACTTCGGCTGGACGTACCCCGGCCTGACCGACGAGTTCGCCGGGTACTCCGAGCGGTACGGCGTGCGCACCGCCGATCGGTAGGCCCCGGACCCGGAGACGGGCCGGCCCCCACCCGACCGGGGTGGCGGGCGGTCAGCCCGCCGGCGGCGTGACGTACGAGTAGTCGCAGCGGAAGCCGTGGGTGCTGCCGCTCACCGGCGGGTCGTCCACCCGCTGGAAGTCGCCGTTGACCACCTTGCCGACGATATAGCAGCTCCCGACCGTCTTGGCCGCCGGGTCGTTCGGCCCGATGATGTGGTTTCCGTCGAAGGTGGTGATCTTCGCCAGCTGGGTCAGCAACGACCCGCGACTCGGGTTGGACCCGGCCCCTTGGAGTGCCTGGGCGAACATCTGGGCCGACAGCCAGCCGTACAGGGTGAACAGGTCGGGGGTGAACCCGGGCGAGGCCACGTTGACCCAGTGCAGGAAGGTCGTCACCGATGGCACCGTGGCCGCGTCCTGGCCCTGGTAGAGCGTCGTCGACATCTCGAAGTAGGAACCGTTGACGGCGGCGGCACCACCCGAGTCCGGCACCAGCTTCGGCGTGTAGGTGGCGGCCCCCAGTACGACGACCGGGTGGAAGTTCTGCTGCATCAGGTTCTTCAGCAGAGCCGAGGCGTAGGACTCCGCCATCGAGTCGACGAAAAGGATCTTGACCCCGGCATTCTTCATGGCGATCACATTGGAGGTGAAGTCGGTCTGGGCGATGCCGTAACTGGCCGTGTAGGCGATCTTGTAGCCGATCTTCTCCATGACGTACTTCTCGCCGGCCCAGTCGGTCTCGGCCGAGGGGAGCGAGCCGATCATGGACCCGACGGCGGTGACGTCGTTCGGGAACTTCTGCTTGAAGTACTGGAGCGGACCCTCCTGCCAGCCTCCGTTGAGCGGGACCGGGCTGTACACGTTGGGCAGCGAGCCCGTCGTCGTGTCGAGCACGTTGGAGATGTCGGGCATGCCCGGGTTGGCGGCCAGCACCGCACCGCCGTAGCTGTCCTCGAGGGAGAAGCTGCCCACGAGGGCGAAGTCGTTGGTGACGGCGTTCTGGGTGGCCTGCTTGTTGGTCGCCCCGGTGAACCCGTCGTCCGCGCCGTCGACCTTGATCTTCCGGCCGTTGACCCCACCGGTGGAGTTCACGTAGTCGGCGTACGCCTGGGTGCCGACCTGGGCGCCCTTGAACAGACCACCGAGCGACAACGTGGAGACGTTGCCGACGGTGACCGAGTCGGACGTGACACCGGTATGGTCGGTGAACGCGCTCGCCGGGATCTTGGGCGAGCCCGAGGTCCCGCCACCCCCGGCGGCGGTCGTCGTGGTCGATGCCGAGTTGGTCGAGCTGCAGGCCACCGCGGTCGTGGCCAGCAGCAGCACCGCTCCCATGGCCACCAGCCGCGTCTTCCGGGACGTTCCAGTCATTCTTCCCCCAAGCCGTCGCGTCCCGAGCTGCTGTATGACTCCCCCATCAGCCCGGGCCTCCTGTCC
>JAKAZC010000296.1 GCA_021826655.1 Actinomycetes bacterium
GCCATCGGCTGGTGGGCAGTCTTCTCCGGCGTCGGGTTCTCCGCCGGCCCCCCGGTGGGGGGCGTGCTCGTCACCTACCTGGGATGGCGGTCCGTGTTCCTCGTCAACGTCGTCCCCGGGCTGGCCTGCCTTGCCCTGCTGCGCACCGGCGTCGGCGAGACGCCGAGGGCGCACGCACATCCCATCGACTGGCGGGGCCAGGCCCTCGCCTGCATCGGCCTCGGATCTGCCATGTTCGGCATCATCGAGGGGCCGGCCGACGGCTGGACGTCACCGGCCGTGGTCAGCGCGCTGGCCGTGGCCGCCGTGGCTGCCGTGGCGTCCGTCCGGACCGAGCTGGCGCTCCCGGCGCCCATGGTCGAGCTCCGCCTCTTCGACCGGAACTCGGTGCGTTCGGGTGCGCTCGCCGCCCTGGCGTACCCGTTCGGGTTCCTCGGGATGCTGTTCGTGCTCAACCTCTACCTGCAGGTCGCGCAGGGTCGCACGCCCCTGGCCGTGGGGGCGCTCTTCCTACCGATGTCGACCGCCGTCTTCGCCATCGGCCCGCTGGCGGGGCGGATCACCGCCCGGCGGGGACCGCGGCTGCCGCTGGCCACCGGGCTGGCGCTCCAGGCGACGGGAGCGCTCCTACTCCTGGGGGCTGGCCCGGCCACCCCCTACGGGGAGCTGGTGCCGTCCTTCGTCCTCCTCGGCGCAGGCTCCAGCCTGGCAGCCACCCCGGCCATCGCCATCGTGCTCGGTGCCACCCCTGACCGCGCCGGCATGGGGTCGGGACTGGTCAACGCCCTGCGGCAACTCGGTGCCGCATGCGGCGTGGCCGTCCTCGGCAGCATCGCCGGACCACCCGGTGCTGCCGGCTTCGTCGGGCGCCTGCACGTGGCGGCCGTCCTCGCCGCGGCCGCACCAGCCCTGGCCGCCGTGGCAGCGCTCTCCGTGCGCCAGCGGCAACCGGTCGGCGCCGGGCGGTGAGCCGGTCGGGCCCGGGAGCGGCCCCGCCGATCAGTGCGTCCGGGCCCGTCGCCGCTCGAGTCCGGGGGCGCCGCGCCCCGTCTGGAGGAACTGGAGGGCGACGTCGTTGTCCCACACCTCGTCCACCTGGCTGGTCCCCATCCGCTCGACCAGGGCCTGCATGGCGATGTCGTGGCGCACGAACTCGACGGCGACCAGCACCACCGCGGGGTCGTCCGACCAGACGGCCCACATGCTGTCCGGTACGGCACCGCCGATGAGGACGCTGCGGCGATCAGCCGCCACCACGAGCAGCCGGGCGCCGGTCCGGGCCAGAACGACCTCGGGGGCCGAGAACTGATGGACGAAGTGGTGGCCGACCGACTCGCTCAGTTCCCCGAACGACATGACGACGACCCGTAGTCCTCTCCTTTCCGCCTTCCTGAGGGAGGGAACCAGCCCTTCGGCCTCGTCGGGCCATGCCGAGACGTACAGCTCCTCCTCCGCCTGTTCGATCAGGTCGATGGCGTGCTCGATGGCCCGGCGCCGCCCTTCGATGTGATGAACGAGGCTCGCCTGAGGGGTGGCTGATATCAAAGGAAGGCTGCGCGAAAGCGTGTCGATCGTCACGTCGAACTCCCGCTTCACACGGGAAAGCAGGGACTCGGCCGAAAGCGCGACGTAGTGGGTGCCCGGACTGTCGACAAGCTTGACCTCAAAGGCCGCACTGCGTTCCACCAGCTTGGTGAGCGTCTGGTAGACGGTGCTGCGCGGGACCCCGGACTCCTTTGCCACTTCGTAGCCGTTAAGGGGTCGCCCGGCAGCCAACATTGCGAGGTAGGCCTTTGCCTCATAACCGGACATTCCGAGTTCCCGCAATTGCTCCACCAGCGACGTCGGCATGGGGTGAGCGTATCCCATCGACGCCTGATGAGCCCATGGAAATTCCGCGCCCGCCTGACGGGACCGGCCGGCGCCGGTCCCGGCGCGGGCCGCCCGGTCGAAAGAGCGGCGTTAGGCAGTTGACGACTATTCGCCCCCGGCGTTAGCGTACGAAGGCAGGTGTTCCCGAGGGGGATGCGGTGGCGGGGCCGCAGGCGGAACGAACGGAGTGTGCATGACAACGACGAGGCCGTCGCCCGCGGCGAGTGCGGTCGACCCGCAGACGTTCAGCCTGGATGACAAGTACCGGGTGGAGGAGGGGACGGTGCTGCTCACCGGGGTCCAGGCCCTGGTGCGGCTGGTCTTCGACCAGGTGCGGGCCGACCGGCGCGGCGGCCTGCGCACCGCTGCGTTCGTCAGCGGCTACCCGGGCTCGCCACTCGGCGGGTTCGACCTGGCCCTCCAGCGCACCGGCCGCTACCTCGCCGAGCACGACGTCACCTGGGTGCCGGGGGTCAACGAGGACCTCGCCGCCACTGCCGTGTGGGGCAGCCAGCAGGACCACCTGGCGCCCCTCGCCCACCACGACGGCGTGGTGGGCATGTGGTACGGCAAGGCACCGGGGGTGGACCGCTGCGGGGACGTCTTCCGCCACGCCAACCTCCACGGTGTGGGGCGCAACGGCGGCGTGGTGTGCGCTGCCGGTGACGACCCGACGTCGAAGAGCTCGACGTTGCCGAGCGCCAGCGAGATCGCCTTCTACGACGCGATGATCCCGGTGCTGGTGCCGGGCAGTCCCGGCGAGATCCTGGATCTCGGCCGCCACGCCTTCGAGATCTCGCGGTTCTCGGGCTGTTGGACGGCGTTGAAGATCGTGACCAGCGTGGCCGACGGGCTCGGCATGGCCGAGGTCGGTCCATGGCGCCTCCAGACGTCGCACCCGACGCTCGAGTTCGACGGCCGACCGTGGCGCCACGTGCAGCAGCGCCGGCTGTTCGTCCCCGAGTCGCTCGAGATGGAGCGCGATCTCGCCTACCGCCGGCACGAGGCGGCCAAGGCATACGCCACGGCCAACGGGGTGAACCGCATCACCGTCGATCCCGCCGATGCCTGGCTCGGGATCATCGCTGCCGGCCGCACGTACTTCGAGGTCCGTGACGCCCTCGCCCAGCTCGGGCTGGACGACCGGGAGCTGGTCCGCCTCGGCGTGCGCCTCCTGAAGCTCGGCATGGTCTATCCGCTTGAGGAGCGGGCCGTCGAGACGCTGGCCCGTGGCGTGGACGAGGTCCTGGTGATCGAGGAGAAGCGGAGCTTCGTCGAGCAGTTCGTGCGGGAGATCCTCTACGCCCGGTCCGGGGCGCCGCGCCTGGTGGGCAAGCGGGATGAGCGTCGGGAGGTGCTCGTGCCGGCGGACGGCGAGCTCACCGCCGACCGGCTCGTTCCCGTTCTGGCCGCCCGGCTGGGCACGCGCCTCGACCTCCCCCGACCTGCTGGGGCGCCCCCGGGGCCCAACCGGAGCGCACCGGTGGCCGTCTCGCTCGGCCCGATACGTGGGGCGTCGGATCCGCCCCCGGCACGCACCGCCCACTTCTGCAGCGGGTGCCCGCACAACCGCTCCACGATCGACGTCTCCGGCTCGCCGGTGGGCGGGGGCGTCGGCTGCCATGCGATGGTCCTGTGGATGGACCGCGGCGTCACCAGTTACACCCACATGGGTGGTGAGGGCGCCCAGTGGATCGGCCGGTCGCACTTCACCGACACCCCCCACATGGTGCAGAACATGGGCGACGGCACCTTCTTCCACTCGGGGAGCATGGTGGTGCGG
>JAKAZC010000297.1 GCA_021826655.1 Actinomycetes bacterium
CCGCCAACGGGGGACGGCCCCCGACGGCTCGATGGACCCGCTCCTGAGGCTCAGCGCCGACTGGCTGGAGCGCAACGTCCCCGACTACGAGGGCCCCGTCGTGCTCGTGCAGGGTGACACGGGTCCCGGGAACTTCATGTACGAGGACGGGCGGGTCACGGCGGTCGTCGACTGGGAGCTCTGCCACTTCGGCGACCCGATGGACGACATCGCGTGGCTGTCGCTGCGCACGGTCCAGGACACCTTCACCCACCTGCCCGACCGGCTGAGCGAGTACGAGGAGCTGTCGGGTCACGATCTCGACACCGACCGGATCTGGTACTACCGACTCTTCGCCGAGTCGACCATGGCGACCCTGTACCCCAACGAGGGGCCGGGGTCGCACCGGCCCGGCGAGGGCGAGGAGACCGTGACCCGCGATATCGGCAACGGCATCATCTACCGCCAGCTGCACCGCCGGCTATGGCTCGAAGCCCTCGGCAACGTCATGGGGATGGACCTGCAGCCGCCGGAGATGCCGGCACCGTCCGACCTGCCGGACTGGCACCATCTTTACGACGACGTCCTCGGGAGCCTGAAGACCATCGTCCCGAGGATCTCCGATCCTCTCGGCTCGCAGTGGACCAAGGGCGTGGCGAGGGTGGTCAAGTACCTGCAGGAGATCGACGCGTCGGGCCGGGACTACGCCCGGCTCGAGTCCGAGGAGATCGCCGCGCTCCTCGGCAGGGCCCCCGGGGAGCTCGAGCAGGGACGGGAGGACCTGGCGAAGGCCGCGAGGGAGGGCGTGGTGTCGGACCCCGACTACGTCCGGTACCTGTGGAACAGGGTCCTGCGGGACGACCACCTGATGCGGACCGCATCGGGGGCCCTGCACGACAGGACGTGGCCGCCTCTCCGCTGATCCGGTGGGTGCGGACGACCCCGACACGACAGCGAGCACGGTTCGACGGAACGCGAGGAGAGCGAAGTGACCGCCAAGCAGGGATGGCCCGAGCAACCGGTCCTCACGGCCGAGGACGACAACTGGCACGAGCACTCGCCGCACTGGTTCGAGACCGAGACGACCTGGTGGTCGTTCAACGTCCCCGAGCGCCGGATGGGGGGCTGGCTGTACACGCAGGTCCTCGCCGTGCAGGGCACCTGCAACGGCGGCGCCTGGGTGTGGGACGACAGCGATGCCGGCTCGCTGTACGAGGTGCGGCACGAGGGCCTGCCGTTCCCCGACCGGGGGGACCTCCGCAAGTGCGCGTTCCCCAACGGCAACACGGTGGAGATGCTCGAGCCCCTGATGAGGTACCGGACGACGTACTCGGACCCGGGGCGGTTCGAGGCCGACCTGGTCCACGAAGGGATCATGCCGCCGCACTCGCACGCCATCGGGGCGTGGCCGTTCTGGGCCACCCGCCACTTCGACCAGCCGATGCACGTCACCGGGCGGATCGTGCTGCACGGGGAGGAGATCCCGGTCGACTGCTTCTCGGTCCGGGACCGCTCGTGGGGACCCCGGCCGACCGGACCGGTCCCCGAGGACAAGAAGCTGCCCCCGGGCACGCTCTCGCGCCCCGATCGCCCTCGCCGGGCGAGCGCCCCCCACTCGGTCGGGTACTCGTTCGGGACCCAGGACCCCGGTGAGGCCTTCATGGCCTTCACCGATCCGTGGATCGACTTCGACGGCCGGCCGAGTGACGACCTCGACACCGGCTACCTGCTCCGCGACGGGGAGTACGCACCCCTCGTGAAGGGGCACCGGACGACCGAGCTCGACCCGGGGACGCGGTTCATCCGGTCGATCCACCTACAGGCGACGGATGCTCTCGGAAGGGAGCTGACCGCGGAAGGCGAGCTCGTCGCGAGGCACGGCACCGAGGGCCCTTCGGGCACCGGGCTCTTCCGCTGGTCGTGGACGGGCGGACGGACCGGGTGGGGTGAGGACCAGACCTACGGTCCCAGGGAGTGGTTGGATGCGCTCGACGCGGCGCGCGGGCGCTGAGCCCTCGGGCCGGCGGTTCGCCGGCTGATTGGCCGGCCCGGCGGTTCGCCGGCTGATCGGCCGGCCCGGCCGGCCCGGCGCGTCTCCCCCCGGAGGCTGCCATAATCCGACGGAGAGCGGGGGCGACCGCTCACGGCCGGTCCGCGGGCCCCGCGGCGGCGCCCGGGCACACGCGTGGTCACGCGCAGGGGAGGGACGGTGTCGCCTGAACCGACGAAGCTGAGCGGGCCACCCGACGAGAGCGCGCCGCACAGGCTCCGCCACGTCGAGATCTCCCTGCGGTCCATGGGCCGCAGGGATTGGCTCATCAGGGAGTTCGACTTCTGGGACGACCAGTACGAGGGCCGGCGCCTGTTCGCCGAGGTCCTCGGGACGTTCTTCCTCGTTCTCGTGGCCGCGGGCGCCACGATGGTCGACGCGCGGTTCGGCGGCGGGATCGTCCCGCTCAGCGCGCAGGTGGTGGCGCCGGGGCTGATGGTCGCCGCGGTCATCCTGTTCATGGGGGCCGTGTCCGGGGCGCACCTGAACCCGGCGGTGACCCTGGCCTTCGCGCTGCGGGGAAACTTCCCGTGGAGGCGGGTCCCTGCCTACCTCGTGGCCGAGTTCGTCGGGGCGTGCCTCGCGACCCTGCTGCTGTGGGCCATGATCGGGAAGTACGGGTCGGCCGGCCTGACGCTGCCCGGGCACGGGGTCTCCAACCTGACCGCTGTGCTCATGGAGGCGGTGCTGACCCTCGGGCTCGTGAGCGTGATCCTCGGGACCGCGTCCGGCGCGCAGCAGGTGGGTCCGCTGGCGGCGATCGGCGTGGGCAGCTATATCGCGCTCGCGGGACTGTGGGCCGCTCCGGTCAGCGGGGCATCCATGAACCCCGCCCGGTCGCTCGGTCCGTCGCTCGTCCTCGACGACTGGACGTCATGGTGGGTGTACCTCGTCGGCCCCCTCGCCGGCGCCGCGCTCGCCGTCGCGAGCGCGTACATCCTCCGGGGCCCGGGCGGCGGGACGGCGGGAACCCACGCCGCCCAGGGCACGCTCGGTACCGTCTGGAAGCCCGAACGGATCGGGGCGCCCGATCCCGCGCCGAGGACCGGGCCGAAGGATCAGCGGCCGTAGGCCGCTCGCTCCTCGCGGGCTGGGAAGCCTCCGGAGGAGGACCCCGGCGCAGCCGGCCACCAGCGGCGGGCGGTCAGGAGCCGAGCAGGAAGGCGGTGATGCCGCTGTCGAGGGCCCGCGCCGCGAGCTGCTGCCACGCCGGGCTCGTCGTCAGGGCGGCGTCGGTCGGGTTCGCCATGTTGGCGCACTCGATCAACACCTTCGGGACGGTGGTCAGGTTGAGCCCGGCCAGGTCGTTCCTCGGCTGGATCCCGTCGACGCCGTCGTAGGAGCTGACGGGTTCGGCGGCTCCGGCCACGAAGGCGTTCCGAAGGTCTGCCCCCAGGACCTGCGAGCTCCCGATCACCGCGTCGTTCACCCCGTCGGCAACCGGCTCGAGGATGGCGAACCCCCGACCGCCGGGCGGCCCGCCGTCGGCGTGGATGGAGATCGCCGCATCGGCATGCGCCAGGTTGCCGATGGCGGCCCGCTGGGTCACGCACGGCCCGACCCCCGTGTTGGAGGTCCGGGTGAGCACGACGGTCG
>JAKAZC010000298.1 GCA_021826655.1 Actinomycetes bacterium
CCCGCCGCGTCCCCCGTGCCCGCCGGGTCCCCCGCGCCCGCCGCGACGCCGGCCCGTCCCGACCCGCCGGTCGTCTCGTCCGCCGCTCCGCCGATCCGACGGGCGGCACCGGCGGAAGGGTCCGGCTCGGGCGGGGAGGACCTTCGCTGCGATGCCGCCCGCAACCGGCAGCGCATCGTCGAAGCGGCGCACGACGTCTTCGTCGAGCGAGGGAACTGCCTCACCGTCGACGAGGTCGCGCGCCGGGCGGGCGTGGGCGTGGGGACGGTCTACCGGCGTTTCCACAGCAAGGAGGCGCTGCTCGACGCGGTCTCCCTCCCCGTGTTCGAAAGGACCCTCCACATCGCCAGGCGTGCGTTGCGCGAGGGCCCGGGGGAGGGGTTCGACCTGTTCGTCCGCCGGCTCGTCGCGTTCGACGCGTCGCAGGGCCTGCCGGTGCGGCGGCTGTGGGGTGCGGTGGCAGGGCGGTCCATGCGCGAGCAGCTCGACCCGGTCGTGGACGAGCTGATCGCCAACGCTCACGCGGCGGGCACCCTCCGGAGCGATTTCACCGCCGGTGACCTTCCGGCGCTCGTGTGGACCGTGACCCGCCTCGTCGAGGACACCGGGGGGGACGCCCCGGCCGTCTGGCGCCGGCATCTCGACCTTCTCCTTGACGGCCTGCGCCCCGGGAAGCCCCGCCCGCTGAAGGCGCGGCCGGTGCCGGTCGACCGCTGGCCCGGGCTCGACCGGTGGGGCTGAGCCGGCCGCGGTCGGCCCCGTCGGCCCCGTCGGCCCGGAGGCGTCGCGGGGACCGCCCCCGATCAGGCCGTCAGCACGATCTTGCCGGTCTTCCCCCCGGCGGCGAAGAGCTCGTAACCCGCCGCCGCGTCGGCCATCGGGACGCTGGCGTGGACCGGCACGCGTACCTGCCCCGACTCGAGCAGCGGGAGCACGTGGGCGGCGACGCCGGAGGCGACGGCCGCCTTCTCGGCCCGGTTGCGGGACCGCAGGGTCGACGCCGACAGCCGCGCGCGCTTGCCCATGAGCTGCAGGAGGTTGAGCTGCACGGTGGCACCCCCGCCCACCCCGATCACCACGGCCCGCCCACCGGTGCGCAACGCGCCGAGGGCGTCGGGGAGGCTGGGAGCGCCCACGAGCTCGAGCACCACGTCGTAGGGGCCGAACCCGGCCACCTCGGCCGGGTCGATCACCTCGTCGGCCCCGAGCGCGCCGACCGCGGCGCGCTGGGACTCGTTGCGCACCGACGCCACCACCTGGGCCCCGGCCGCCGCGGCCAGCTGCACCCCGGCCGTCCCGACCCCGCCGGCCGCGCCGGTGACGAGGACGCGCTCGCCCATCGTCAGCCCGCACTGCGACCAGAGGGCGTCGAAGGCGGTGCTGAACACCTCGGCGAAGCCACCGGCCTCGGGCCACGACAGTCCGGTGGGAACCTGCAGCGCATGCGACTCGTCGATCGTGGCCATCGTCGCCTGGCCGCCGCCGCCCACCACGGCCATGACCCGGTCCCCCTTCCGGAACCGGGTCACCTGGCGCCCGGCCGCGACGACCTCGCCGGCCAGCTCGAGCCCGGGGATGTCGGCCGGGGACCCGGGCGGCGCCGGGTAGGCGCCACGGCGTTGCGCGAGGTCCGCGCCGTTGATCCCGGCGGCGCGCACGGCGACGAGCAGCTCGGTGTCGCCGGGCTCGGGGTCGGGGCGCTCCTCCCAGACCAGCTCACCGTTGCGGTTCACGACGGCGTGCACGTCGACCTCCGTCCCTCGCTGCGCCACGGCACGGGGCAGCGCGACGGGCCGTGCCCGCGACGGGGTGGCGAGCCCCCCGGGGCGGCGTGGGCAGGGGTCGGCCACCACCGGTTCGTCATGGCGCCACCCTGCCACATCCGCGCCCCCACCCCGATAGCCTCTGCGCCATGACTCTTTACGACATCCCCATCAGCACCCTTCGGGGTGAGCCGTCCTCCCTGGCCGCCTTCCGGGGCAAGGCCGTCCTGGCCGTCAACGTCGCCTCCAAGTGCGGCCTGACGCCCCAGTACGAGGGCCTCGAGCGCCTGCAGCAGCAGTACGCCGACAAGGGTTTCAGCGTCGTGGGCTTCCCCTGCAACCAGTTCCTCGGGCAGGAGCCCGGCACCCCCGAGGAGATCGAGGAGTTCTGCTCGACCACCTACGGCGTGACCTTCCCCCTCTTCGAGAAGGTCGACGTGAACGGGGACCAGCGTCACCCCATCTTCGACGAGCTCACCGCGGCGAGCGACGCCGAGGGCAAGGCCGGTGACATCCAGTGGAATTTCGAGAAGTTCCTGGTGTCGCCCGAGGGCAAGGTGGTAGCCCGCTTCCGGCCGCCGGTGGCTCCCGAGGACCCGATGGTGGTGCAGGCCATCGAGAGCCAGCTCCCGAGCTGAACGCTCCGGACCGCCAGGCTGTCAGGGCCACAGGGCCGTGACGCGTCCGTCGTGACACCGATCGGGTGAGGAGCCCCGGGACGGGGGGCGCGTTCGACGCGGCGATCTTCGACATGGACGGCCTCCTCGTCGACTCCGAGCCCCTGTGGCACCGGGCCGAGATCGCGGTGCTCGGGGCCCTGGGCGTGCCGCTGGTGGCGTCCGCCTGCCGCGAGACGAAGGGGATGTTCGTCAGCGAGGTCACCCGGTACTGGTTCGAGCGGTACCCGTGGGTGGGCCCTTCCACCGACGAGGTCGCCGGCGACGTGGTCGACGCGGTGATGGAGCTGGTGGTCGCCGAGGGGCGCCTCCAACCAGGGGTCGCGCAGGCCATCGGGCTGTGCCGCCGCCACGCGCCCGCGCTCGCCGTCGCCTCCTCTTCCGAGTACCGGCTGATCGACCTCGTCCTCGGGCACTTCGGCCTGGCCGGCGAGTTCGACCTGGTGCACTCGGCCCAGGACGAGCCCTTCGGCAAGCCCCACCCCGGCGTCTTCCTGACGGCTGCGGCCAAGCTCGGGGCGCGGCCCCGGCACTGCGTCGTCTGGGAGGACTCCCCGGCGGGCGTGCTGGCGGCCAAGGCGGCGCAGATGGTGTGCGTCGCCGTGCCCGAGGCCGCAGAGCGGGATCGGCGCGAGGTGGCGGTGGCCGACGCGGTCCTCGCCTCGCTCCGCGAGGCCGACGAGGACCTGTGGGAGCGGCTCGCGACGATCGCCGGGCGGCCACCCCGGGCGACCATGCTCCGGGCCACCCCGGGGCGGGCGGCCACCCCGGGGTCGCCCTCCGCGGCGCCGGCAACGGGTGTGCCGCCGCGCACGCCGTAGTCTTGGCCCGTCCCGGTCCCCGTCCCTCCCGAGGTCCCGTTGTTCCGTCCCGTTCCCCCTGACGCCGACTTCGTCGCACTCGAACAGCAGGAGCTGGCGCGCTGGTCCGTCCATCGCGTGTTCGAGCGCTCGGTGGAGGAGCGCCGTGACGCCGAGCCCTGGGTGTTCTTCGAGGGACCCCCGACGGCCAACGGCCGGCCCGGCCTCCACCACGTGTGGGCACGCGTCTACAAGGACCTCTTCTGCCGCTTCCGGACCATGCGGGGCTACCGGGTGGCGCGCCGCGCCGGCTGGGACACCCACGGGCTGCCGGTGGAGGTGGAGGTGGAGAAG
>JAKAZC010000299.1:0-2656 GCA_021826655.1 Actinomycetes bacterium
CCTTCTCGGTGGTCGGGACCGGCGTCGATCCGGTGACCTCGCGCTTTTCAGGCGCGCGCTCTACCAACTGAGCTACCCGACCGTTCGGGCCAGGCTACCCGCAGCGGGGAGGGGCGCCTGGTGGCGGACCTGACGGGATTTGAACCCGCGACCTCCGCCTTGACAGGGCGGCGTGCACTCCGAGCTGCACCACAGGTCCTCGATGCTGCGACCACTCCCGGCGGGGCGCCGGGGGAGGGCGAAGGACAACTATAGGCCACAGCCGGAGGGGGTCACCGCGGGGGGACCCCGGCTCGGCGCCGGCTCTCAGCTCCAGAGGGTGACGTACACGGGGGGCCGGAAGCGGCTGGCCGGGACCCCGCCGTCGCTGTGGTGCATCGCCTGCATCGCCTCGGGGGTCGCGAGGAACCGCCGCAGGGCGGCGACCCCGGGGGACTGCCGGGGTGCCGGCAGGGTGCTCACGTGCCAGAGCAATTGCACGGGGGTGGAGGTGACGTTCAGTTGCACCAGGGCGCCCCGTTTGATGTCACGGAGCACCAGGTGGGTGATGGCCGGGGCGACGCCCTCGCCCTCGGCCGCGGCCAGCCAGGCCGCCGTCAGGCTGGGGAAGACCCGCACCCGCTGTGGTCCGACGTGCAGGTGCTCCAGCAGCATCCCCACCTCGGTGGAGCGGTCGGCGCCCGAGGGATCGACCAGCCAGTCCTCGTCCACCAGGGCCTGCCAGGGGAAGCCGGGCACCCCGGCCAGGCGGTGGCCCGGTGAGGCGACGACGGCGAGGCGGTACCGCATCATCGGCTGGCAGTCGATCCCCCGGGCCTGCTCACCGGTGAGCCGGGGCCCGAAGCAGACGTCGGCCAGCCGGTCGTGCAGCAGGGCGGCCATCTCGTCGGAGGAGCACGTGCCGACGTTGGCCTCCACCGAGGGTGTCCGGGCGGTGAAGGCGGCGAGGAGCGGGGGGGCCACGAACTCCGCCACCGTGCTGGTCGCCGCCACCCGGAGCCGGACCGGGGCGCCCTGGGCCTGGCGGATGGCCGGCTCCACCTCGGCCGCCAGGTTGACCATCTGCGAGGCGATGCCGACCAGGCGTTGCCCGGCAGGGCTCAGCACCATGCCGGTCGGGGTCCGGGCGATGAGCGGATCGCCGAGGTGGCTGCGCAGCGCGGCGAGGGCGCCGGACACCGCGGGCTCGCTCACTCCGAGGGCATCGGCGGCGGCCTTCACCGACCCGAGTCGCGCCACCAGCACGAACGCCTCCAGCTGGGTCAGCGTCACCGGGACCCCGTCACCAGCATCCTGCCTCCCCCCGACCGACGGGACTGCACCGCGGCCAGGCTTACCACGCCGACCCGGGCCCGAGCGATCGCTCCGGACAGGCGCCTAAGCGATCGCTTAGGCGCCTGTTGATCCGCGCCGGCCGGGGGGGCAGCATCACAGGTGCGGTCGCCCCGGTGCGCGGTGGGGGCCGTATCGGGGGTTCGCATGCAGGTCCCAGCACCGTTCCAGTACGAGAGGGCATCGAGCGTCGACGACGCCATCGCCCTCCTCACCCGCCACGGGCCCGAGGCCCGGATCCTGGCCGGCGGGCACAGCCTGCTGCCCATGATGAAGCTGCGCCTCGCCCGGCCCGAGACCCTGGTCGACATCAACGGCCTGACCGACCTGAGCTACGTGCGGGTGGAGGGCGGCGCCATCGCCATCGGCGCCATGACCCGCCATGCCGAGCTGCTGACGTCGGCCGTCCTGGCCGAGCACTACCGGATCTTCGCCGACGCCGAGCGGGTGATCGCCGACCCCATCGTGCGCAACCGGGGCACCATCGGCGGCTCCCTGTGCCAGGCCGACCCCTCCGAGGACCTCTCCGCGGTGTGCTCGGCTCTCCGGGGCAGCGCGGTGATCCGCTCCGCCGGCGGGACCAGGGAGGTCCCGCTCCGCGAGTTCCACCTCGGCCCCTACGAGTCGGCCGTCGGCGACGGGGAGATCCTGGTGGAGGTCCGGGTGCCCATCCGCACCGGGATCGGCTCCGCCTACCAGAAGGTCGAGCGCCGCGCCGGCGACTGGGCGGTGGCCGCCGCCGGGGCCTTCGTGCAGCTCGACGGCGACACGGTCGCCGACGTCGGGATCGGGATGACCGCGGTCGGGGCGCAGCACTTCACCTGCCCCGAGGCCGAGGACCTGCTGCGCGGTGGCCCGGCCGGCGCCGAGCAGTTCGCCGCGGCCGGGGCGGTGTGCGCCCGGGCCTGCAGCCCGCAGGCGGACCAGCGGGGTCCCGAGGACTACAAGCGCCACCTGGCCGGCGTGCTCACCGAGCGCGCCCTGACCCGGGCAGCGGTGCGAGCACGAGGGGGGAACGCCTGATGAACGTGACGGTGACGGTGAACGGGCAGGAGACGACCCACGACGTCGAGCCCCGGCTCCTCCTCGTCCACTACCTGCGCGACGTCCTGGGCCTGACCGGCACCCACTGGGGGTGCGACACCTCCAACTGCGGGGCGTGCACGGTCTGGCTGGACGGCCTGCCGACGAAGAGCTGCACCTGCCTCGCCGTGATGGCCGACGGCCACGAGGTCACGACGGTGGAGGGACTCGGCGAGGGCGGCGAGCTCGACCCGCTGCAGCAGGGGTTCGTCGAGCAGCACGGTCTGCAGTGCGGCTTCTG
>JAKAZC010000299.1:2666-3594 GCA_021826655.1 Actinomycetes bacterium
CTTCTGCACCCCGGGATGCTCCTGACCGGCCGCCGGCTGCTGAACGACGACCCCGACCCCGACGAGGCCACCATCCGGCTGGCCATCTCGGGCAACATCTGCCGCTGCACCGGCTACGAGAACATCGTGCGGGCCATCCGCTGGGCCGCCGAGCACCCCGCCGGATCCGCCGGCACCGCCGGCGACGGTGCCCAGGCAAGCGCGGACATCACCCAGGAGGCGACCGCATGACCACCACCGACGCGCCCATGGCCGACGTCTCGCGCAGCCCGGGAGGCAACCCGCTCGGGTTCGGCCGCATGCTGCGCAAGGAGGACGCCCGCTTCGTCCGCGGCCACGGCACCTACGTCGACGACGTCAACCTGCCCGGCATGCTGCACGGCGCCGTCCTGCGGAGCCCGCTCGCCCACGCCCGCATCGTCTCCATCGACACGAGCGCGGCCGAGGCCCACCCCAAGGTGAAGGCGGTCATCACCGGGGCGGTGCTCGACACGTTGGGCCTGGCCTGGATGCCCACGCTCTCGGGCGACGTGCAGTCGGTGCTGGCCACCGACAAGGTCCGCTTTCAGGGCCAGGAGGTGGCCTTCGTGGTGGCCGAGGACCGGTACTCGGCCCGCGACGCCCTCGAGCTCATCGACGTGGAGTACGAGGCGCTGCCCGCCGTCGTCGACGCCCGCCGGGCGCTCGACCCCGACGCGCCGGTCATCCGCGACGACCTGCAGGGCCGCACCGACAACCACATCTACGACTGGGAGGCGGGCGACGAGGCCAAGTGCGACGAGGCCTTCCGCACGGCCGAGGTCGTGGTCGCCCAGGACATGCTCTACCCGCGGGTGCACCCCGCGCCGCTCGAGACCTGCGGCTCGGTGGCCCACATGGACAAGATCACCGGCAAGCTCACCATCTACACGACCACCCAGGCGCCCCA
>JAKAZC010000300.1 GCA_021826655.1 Actinomycetes bacterium
TGACGCCGACGCCCTGCGGCAGCCGACCGGTCACCTGGGCGCCCTGCTCGAAGGATTCGTCGCGATGGAACTGTCTCGCCAGCTCACCTGGGGGCTCCTGACACGAGTTCGGCCGGCGAACGGGAATCCGCCTGGCATTTCCGGGACCAGGTGAGGAGGCCGACCGAGTTGCCTACGTGCTCGTCCTCGAATCGGCCCCGTACGGCGTAGCCACGACGCTCGGCTCCGCAGCAGTGGGCGTAGATCTTCAGCAGGACCGCGACGCCGTGCTCGTCACGGCGACTGGGCAGGCGGACGCGCTGGTCTGGGCCTCATCGTAGGGCGCCCGGGCCGGCGACGTCGGCCAGGGCGCCCGCGAAGTCGCGGCGAAGGCTCCCCGCGGGCCTGGCACCGCCATCACCAGCTCGGCCAGTGCCGCCGCCAGTCGTCACGGCGCTTGCGCGCCAGCGCCAGTCGCGCTTCGTGAACATGGCATCGCTCCGGCCGGGGCGGGATTCAGGGCGCGATCGGGACGGTGTCGGTGACCTCCTGGCAATGGTTGGGCCCGGTGGCCGCGGCGGCGGTGTAGAGCAGGCCGCCGCCTTCTTCGGTGGGCAGCAGGTCCGGGCTGTAGTTGATGTGGCAGTTGGCGCTGGCTCCCGCGGCGGGGATGGGCGGAGCGGCTATCCAGGACCAGGCTCCCTGGCCGCCGTCGGCGTTGGCGAGCACTACTGTCTGGCCTTCCGGTATCGGGCCGTTGGAGTTGAACTCGTTGTGGGCGGTCAGGTACAGGGTGCCGAGGGCCGATCCGGCGTTGGGTACCCAGGTGAGCACCGGGCTTTCCTGCAGGGAGAGCCCGTCGGCGGTCGCGGCCTGGGTGCCGAAGTCGGACGGGCCCGAGCCCCAGTTGTCGCCGTCGGCGGAGGTCTTGGTGTAGACGGCGCAGTTGTGCGGCCCGCACATTTCATAGCTCATCACGTACGAGCCGCCGTTGCCCAGCTGCGCGACGGTGGCCATGCCGGGCCGGTCGGCCTGCCAGGGGCTGGCGATGACCTTCATCTCGCCGGGCCCGAAGCTGGCGGAGCCGTCGGCGTTGGCGCTCCAGGTGAGGCCGCCGTCCTCGGAGATGACCTCGCCGATGAACTGGCTGTAGGTGCCGTTCTGCCGCTCGTCGGAGAAGAACATCGCCAGGTGGCCGGAGCTGTCGAGGGTGACGAACGGCTCGTAGACCCCGTCGCCGAGGCCGCCGCCGCTCTGCACGACCCCGACGTAGGTCCAGCTGGCGCCGTGGTCGAAGCTGAGCCACTCGCGGATGGCTATGCCGGTGGCGCCGCTGTTGAAGGTGGTCCCCAGGAGCATGAGCGTCCCGGCCGGGGCGTTGCCGAGCTGCTTCGGGAACTCATACAGGAACGGGGCGTAGGCGTCCACCTCCGCGGGCACGGTGGACAGGGTCGACCAGGTGGCGCCGTTGTCGGTGCTCTGCTGGATGTGGTAGCTGGTGATGCTGCCGTCGTTGTTGGAGTCCTCGAAGGTGGCCAGCAGGGTGCCGTCCTCGGACCCGGCGTACTGGAGCCGGATCATCCGGGCGTACCCCAGGCCCGAGATGTCCGAGGACGCGGAGTACACGACGCTGCCCGGCGGCGCGGCGGCCGGAGGGCCGCCGCGCTGCGCCGACAGGTCCTGGGTGACCCACGAGTCACCGGGGAACCCGGCGTCGGGCAGGTAGGTCTCCTGCACGTCGCCGCTTGAGGCGTCGGTGGTGTAGACACTGGCCCAGGTCAGGGCGCCGCTGGTGTCGTAGTGGACGAGCGGGGACGGGCTCTGCACCGTCGGCGGCGTCTGGTAGTTCGCCGACAGGTCCTGCGACTTCCAGGGGCCGCTGATGGCGGGCAGGTAGATCTCCGCCAGGTGATCGTCCGGGCCGGTCATGAAGTAGACGCTGGTGTACCCGTCGTGGTATAGCGCGGCCGGCGCGACGTTGATCGCCTGCGGGAGGTTGTAGTTGGCGGTCAGGTCCTGCGTCGACCACGAGTCCCCCATCCACGGCAGGTAGGTCTCCTGCAGGTCGCCGTTCACGTCGACGGTGTACACGCTGGTGTACCCGTCGTGGAAGACGGCGGTCGGCGTGACGTGCGTCTTCGGGGTTTTGTAGTTGGCGGTCAGGTCCTGCGTCGACCACGAGTCCCCCATGTAGGGCAGGTAGGTCTCCTGCAGGTCGCCGTTCTGGTCGACGGTGTAGACGCTGACGTACCCGTCGTGCAGGATCGCGACCGGGGACGTCCCGGCCATCACCGCCGGGGTGCCGGGCAGCGTACCGCCGGTCCCCGACAGGTCCTGGGTGACCCAGGAGTCACCGGGGAACCCCGCCGCCGGCAGGTAGGTCTCCCGCAGGTCACCGGTGAACTCGTCGACGGTGTAGACGCTGACGTACCCGTCGTGGAAGACCGCGGTCGGGCTGGTGCCCGGCGACACCGACGGGCTGCTGGTGGCCGCCGACAGGTTCTGGGTAGCCCAGTTGTCGCCGAGCGCCGGCAGGTAGGTCTCCTGCAGGTCACCGCTGGCCGCGTCGACCGTGTACACGCTGGTGTACCCGTCGTGGACCAGCGCCACCGGCGTCGAGTGCGCCGCCGGGTCCGGGGCCAGGTACTTGCTCGTGAGATCCTGGGTCACCCACGAGCCGCCCATCGCCGGCAGGTACGTCTCCTGCAGGTGCCCGTCGGAGGCATTGACCGTGTAGGTGCTCGTGTACCCGGTATGGGCCACCGACCAGCTCGCCGGGGACGACTGCAGCTGGTAGACCGGCGGGGTGCCGGGCATGGTCCCGCCGGTCGCCGACAGGTCCTGGGTGACCCACGGGTCGCCGGGGAACCCGACGTTCGACAGGTACGTCTCCCGCAGGTGACTGTTGAACTCATCGACCGTGAACACGCTGGCCCAGTCAAGGACGCCGCTGGCGTCTGGGTGGAGCAGCACGATCGGGGTCTGGTCGGTCTCCGGCACGCTGTAGTTCGCCGACAGGCTCTGCGTGCTCCAGCTGTCGCCGATGGCCGGCAGGTACGTCTCCTGCAGCTGGTCGCTGCCCTGGTCTACGGTGTAGACGCTGGTGTAGCCCATGTGCACCAGCGCCACCGGCGCCGTGCCCGGCGCCACCGGCGGGGTGCCCGCCATGCTGCCGCCGGTCCCCGACAGGTCCTGGGTGTGCCACGCGTCGCCGGGGAACCCCTGGTTGGGCAGGTAGGTCTCCTGCAGGTCCCGGCTCCCCCGGTTCACGGTGTAGACGCTGGTGTAGCCGTCACAGCCGGACGGCCCGGCTCCCGCCCCGGCACTATGCACCACCGCCGTCGGCGTGGTAGTCGTCGGCGGGGCGCCAGGCAGGCTGCCGCCGGTCCCCGACAGGTCCTGGGTGCTCCAGCTGCCCCCGATGGCCGGCAGGTACGTCTCCTGCAGGTCGTCGCTGCCGGCGTCCACCGTGTAAACGCTGGTATACCCGCAGTGCGTGATCGCGACCGGGGCCGTCCCCGGCAGGACCCGCGGGGTGCCGGGCAGGGTGCCACCGGCCGCCGACAGGTCCTGGGTATGCCACGCGTCAGATGGGAAGAGCG
>JAKAZC010000301.1 GCA_021826655.1 Actinomycetes bacterium
CAACGCCCGGCGAGACCCTCGTGCCCGCGAACGCCGGTTCCCACCAGAACGCGCTCGACGGGTAGTTGCCGCTGCACTTGCACGGCTCACCGCTGCGGCCGGGAAGGAGTACCGAAACATGACTAGTCTGGTCGTGAATAGAGGGAGGAAGAAGCCGTGAGCGCCACCGACGAATTGCTGCAGAACGCCGAGCGTTACGCGGCCGGGTTCGAGCTCGGGCACCTGCCCATCATCCCTGGTCGCCACGTCGCCATCGTGACCTGCATGGACGCAAGGGTGAACACCTTCGCCATCTTCGGGCTCCGCGAGGGCGACGCCCACATCATCAGGAATGCCGGCGGCATCGCCACCGAGGACGTCCTCCGGTCGCTCGTGGTCTCGCAGCGCATGCTCGGGACCGAGGAGGTCATCGTCGTCCACCACCTCGATTGCGGGATCCGGAAATTCGAGAACTCCGAGTTCCTCGACCAGATCGAGAGCGAGGTCGGCAGCCGGCCCCCGTGGGGCTCCGACGCGTTTCCGGCCCTGGCCGACGACGTCCGCCGGTCGGTGGCCCGCATCGTCGAGTGCCCGTTCCTCCCCCGGAAGGGCTCGGTCCGGGGATTCGTCTACGACGAGAAGACGGGGCGCCTCGTCGAGCCCTGAGGCATCGTTCCCCTACCCTGACCAGGGCGTGTTCAGCGGGTTTCGGGTCCGGGGTCACACAGCGCCCGGGTGAGAGCGGACCACCGGAGCCGCCAGGCGGCCCGGGCGGCGGTCGTGTCCGGAGCCATCAGGTCGAAGCCGTGGAAGGCGCCCGGGTAGACGTGCAGCTCGGTGGAGACACCGGCGCGGAGGAGCCGCTGGGCGTACTCGATGCACTCGTCGCGGAACGTCTCGATCTCGCCGACGTCCAGCAGGGCAGGGGGCAGGCCGGACAGGTCGGCGGCCCGGGCCGGCGCCGCGTACTCCGAGACGGCGTCGGTCCCGACCCGCTCGCCGAGCAGTGCCGTCCAGCCCGTCAGGTTGTCGTTGCGGTCCCAGACGATCGACCCCTGGTACTGGGTCGACGAGTGGGTGATGGCGCGATCGTCGAGCATCGGCTCGAGGAGCAGCTGGAACGCGATGGCCGGCCCGTTCCGGTCCCTGGCCATCAGCGCCGTGCCCGCGGCCAGCCCTCCGCCCGCGCTCGCCCCGCCCACCGCGATGCGCCCAGGATCGATCCCGTGCTCGCCGGCGTGCGCCACGGTCCACGCCAAGCCGGCGTAGCAGTCCTCGACCGGCGCCGGGTCGGGATGCTCCGGGGCCAGCCGGTACTCGACCGACACCGCCGCCATCCCGGTCTGCTCCACCATTCCGACGAGCAACGCGTCGTCCATGTCGACGGAGCCGATCGTCATCCCGCCGCCGTGCATCCAGTACAGGGCGGGAAGCGGGGCCGAGGCGCCCGCCGGGAGGTAGATCCGCAACGCGACGTCGGGTTGGTCGGGTGGCCCGGGGACCATGAGGTCCTTCACGACGACCGTCTCGGGTCGCGGCGGTGGGGCGGCGTCGAACATCTCGCGCATCGCCCGACGGATCTCCTGCATCGCGTGGGGGCTCGGTTCGGGCCGGTTGTCGAGATAGGCCTGCAGGACCGGGCGCAATTCGGGGTCGAGGTTGCCGAGCGACATGGGTGGGCACACTAACGAATCCCCGACCGACCCACCCCGTGCCGCCCCGCCCCACCTCCGCCCGCTCGTGATCGGGATCACGAAGTGGCGGGCGTGGTGGTCGTTCACCGGACCGTTTGCTGCCGCCGGAGGGTCTGCTGCGCGCCGGGACGGGAAGGCGCCAGATAGGCGGCAGCGGCACGATCGGTCCGTGCCCCTGTACGTGACGGTGGTGCGGGCGTACGATTCGGGTACCGCACAGGGAGGGGGCGTTCATGAAGCGTCTGACCAAGTCAATCCCGGTCTTCGACTGCGATGCGCACATAAACGACCCGGAGGCCATCTGGGACTACGTGCCCGAGTCGAAGCGGGAGCTCGTCCGCAACACCTACTGGCGGGGCGACAGCGAGGCCTGGTTGAACGGCGACACTCCGGTGATGGGCGGGGGGAACGGGCACTTCGCCCCCTCGTACAACCCCATCTGCATCGCGGGCCCGCAGATGAACAAGAAGATCATGCGGAAGCTCCTCACGATGGCACCGCTGACCGAGGAGCAGCGGGCGTACGCGCACCACGACGGGGCCATCGACCCCCACGCCCGCATCGAGGAGATGGACCTGATGGGGATCGACCAGGTGCTGGTCATCCCGACGATGGTGATCATGCACCTGCCCTTCGCCACCGACCGCGAGGGCGTCGACGTCTTCTGCCAGGCCTACAACGACTTCCTCGTCGACTGGTGCGGCGAGGTGCCCGACCGACTGTACGGGGCCGCCCTCCTGCCGGTGCAGGATCCGGTCCGGACGGCAAAGGAGATCTTCCGGGCCCGCGAGATGGGCCACCCGGTCGGCCTCATCCGGCCCATCGACGCCCAGGCCAAGTACCCCAACGAGGTGCGCCAGGCGATGATGGCGGGTGGCGGCGACTACGACGAGGTCTTCCGGGCCTTCGAGGAGACGGGGATGGTGCTCGGGATGCACACCTTCCCCGCGCCGTCCATGCCCCACCCGCTCGGACCCGACTACCTGGCGTCGCCCGGCGAGCTGTTCACGCGGGCCGGGACCGATTCCCAGACCTTCTCGTTCATCCACGAGATGCAGGTCTGGTTGTCGCAGGTCCTCCTGAGCGGGTTCCTCGACCGCTACGACCGGCTGAAGATGGCGGTGTTCGAGTCGAACGCCGAATGGCTTCCCTACACGCTCCAAACGTGTGACCGCCTGTACAAGCTGTACGCGCGCGAACGTGACGTCGCCGGTGACCGCCTGCCGTCGGAGGCCTTCCAACAGCAGTGCGTCATCTCCTTCGAGTCCGACGAGATCGGGGTCTTCGACCAGTGGCAGGACTTCGAGGACGTCGGCATCTGGGCGTCCGACGCCTACCACCACGACGGCGCCGACGTCTGGAGCGCCATGCGCAACATGACGGGCTCCGGGGTGCCGGACGCGGTGCAGGCCAAGCTGCTCGGGGCCAACGCCTGCCGCTGGTACGGGATCGAGCCCAAGGTGTTCGTGACGGACGAGGCCGGGCCGATCGACCGTCCCGACTGGTTCCCGGGCGGCCCCGAGCTCGACGCATGGGCCGACCTCGTCGCCCACCCCCGCGAGAACGCCGACAAGCTGAAGGAGATGGGCCTCGACCCCGAGAGCGCCCGCGCGAGCGCAGCGCTGTCGACCGAGAAGGCCGGAGCCTACTGATGGCCGAGGTGATCGATTCCGACAGCCATGTGTACGAGCCGTCGGCGGTCTGGGACGACTTCGTCCCCGCCGAGCACCGGCGGCTGGCGACCACCGCCTTCCACCACGCGATCGACGGCGACGGAAACGAGTCGATCGTGCTCAACGGGGAGGCGGGCAGGTCGCTCAACCGGTCGAGGCTCGTCCGCCAGGCCATCTGGCGGCCGGGGATGACGGTGGACGACGTCGGGGCACTCGATCCGGACGCGTTC
>JAKAZC010000302.1 GCA_021826655.1 Actinomycetes bacterium
GCACGACGGCCTGCGTGGCCATCGGCAGCACCTCGTCGGGCGCGGCGGTCGTGGCCGGCACGGTGAGCGCCGGCGCCCAGACCTTCGTGGCCGACACGCTGCCGGGGAACCCCGCTTACCTGTCGGGCATCGGCTGCTTCACGACGGGTGGGACCACGAGCTGTGAAGCCCCGGGGGCCGCGCAGACCGGCGCGCTGCTCCTGTCCGACGCCTCCGTCACCTCCGGCGTGGATTCCTGGACGTCGGGCTCGACGTCGGGTCTCTCCGGCATGTACATGGCCGATCTCCCCATCTCGGTGAACAGCACCGACCTCGCGTCGTCCTTCGTCGCCTGCTCGGCCGGCAGCTGCGGGACGTCCGTCGGCCCGCTGTTCCCCTTCGCCGCCGGCTACTCGGTGGGCGCGGGCGACTGCGGTGCCGAGGTGGCGACCGCCTCGTCGCTCGCCAGCACCGTCCCCGGCGCCTCCGGCTCGAGCGCCGCCGGCGTGACCCTGCCCCTCGGCCTCCTCCCGGTGGAGGTGACCGCCGCCAACGGGGCACCGCAGGCCGGCGCGACGGTGACGGCCACCGTCGCCGACCCCAACCTTCCGGCCGACGCGGCGTGCAACGACGGCGTCGCGCACGCGCTGCCCCCGACGGGACCCGACGGCCTGTCCCGCCTGGCCGCCCTTTACGAGACCTACACGATCACCGCGTCGTTCGGCGGGACCACGGTCTCCGAGACCGTGCAGGTCACCCCGACGGCGTCCATCGTGAACCCGACATCCTCGACGCCGCCGCCAGTCGTCATCCCGCTCCCCCAGCCGGTGGTGATCAACCTATGAGCCTCCGCAACCGCTTCGGGGCGCGCGCCGGGGATCCGGATCGCTCGCCGGACGCCCGCGGGGAGCACGGCTACAGCCTCGTCGAGTTGTCCATCGCGCTGCTGCTCTTCTCGCTGCTGATCGGGATGGTCATACCCATCACGAACACCCTGTTCAGGACGACCGCCTACGTCACCAATTCCTATGCGAACGAGAACCAGCTCCTCCCGATCTCGACCACCTTTCAGAACCTGATCCGCTCCGTGGTCGCGCCCGCCCCCAACCTCTCATCCGGGCAGCCGGTGCCGGCGTACGGGATCTACAGCACCACCGGGACGGTCACCACCGGGATCAACACGAGCTCGACGACGTTCTTCACCAACATCGGCGACCCCAACGGCCCCGCGGAAGTCAGCGCCAACCTCGTCGGTTCGGTGTTCACGCTGGACGTCGCCCGGGCGACCGGGAATTGCCCGGGACTGACCAGTGGCACGCAGTGCACCTGGGGATCCCCTCGTCCGCTGGTCCGGGTCACCAACGTGGTCAACACGTCGTCCACCCCGCTCTTCGTCTACACGGTCGGGGGGACGAACTACTCCACCGACGCCGCCGACGCGACCGAGTTCGCCACCTGCACCGCGAGCGCGTGCCCGGCCGCGAACATCCAGAGCGTGAAGGTCGACCTCGAAGTGAACGTCTCCCCCACCCAGGGCGGCCAGGCCCAGGAGGAGACCGTCGTCTACCAGCTGTCGCCCCTGTCGCAGACGTACCAGCCGGAGGTGGGATGACATGAGCCCCGCTCGTGGGACGAGGACGCGTCGGGGCCCCTGCCGTTGGATCCGGCACCGTGCCGCGGCCGCCCGTGACGGCCGGCGCGACCTGGGACAGGCGGCGCTGGCGCTGGTCCTGGGCCTCACGCTCATGCTGACGACCGGCGCGGTCATCCTCGCCAACGACGCCATTCAGCACGACCCCCTGGTGCAGAACGACGTCGTCGCCCACTACGCGTACCGCGCACTGCAGGCCGGCTCCAACGCCATCCTCAGCAACGTCAACTCCAACCCGAACCTCATCAACTGCAACTCGGCATCGGCGTCGGGGGGCCAGTGCGATCCCACCGACTACAACACGTGGAAGCAGGTGGACGGCACCAACGGAACGGGCATCGTGCCCGAGTGGTACCTCTGGGAGAACCCGGTCTTCTGCTTCAACAACCCCTGCACCATCACCAGTGGCACGACGGCACCGCTGCTGTACGTGAAGTTCACCGTCTTCGGGGCGGCGGGGTTCCCCGGCCACATCGACTACCAGAGCTCGACCCAGGTGCTCACGCCGGAGAACGGCTTCCTGACCCGGGTGTGGTGGAGCAACTACGAGGCGACCGACCCGGCCCTCTCCGGCGGCTCCCCGACCTCCTGCACCTGGGACTGGGCCAACGGCTACAACGGGCCGGGCGGCACCTGCGGCGCGGTGTACTTCGGGCCTAACGACCAGGTGTACGGGCCGATCTTCTCCAACGACTCGATCTACGTGGCCAACGACCCGACGCTGGGCCCGGTGGAGACCCACGACCCGAATTGCCTCTTCATCGACTACTACAGCGGCTGCCAGACGTCGGGCGCGGGCGGGATCGTGACCCAGAGCGCCGCCGACGCCGCCGCGAGCAAGTACGGCGTGCCCCAGGAGGCGTTGCCGCCGAGCGACAGCGCGCTGCAGGCCCTCGCCGCGCTGAAGGGCTGTGTCTACTACGGGCCGACCACGATCCATCTGGTCGCCGGCGACCAGATGACGGTCTGGAGCCAGGACACCCCGACCTCCGCCAAGTGCCTGCCCTCGCAGGGCGCCACCGTCAACGTGCCGAACGGCGGCAACGGCAACGGCGTGGTGTACGTGGCCTCGGTGCCCGCCGGGACCTGCGCGGCCGGCCCCGGGCAGGCCGACGCCGGGGCCAACCCGTTCGACAATTACCAGACCTCCACCAAGAGCAACGGGCCCAGCGCGCAATGGGGGTACAAGGGGACCTATTACAACTACGCCGGCCCCTCCCCGACCAACGGCCCGGACTGCGAGGGCGACGCCTTCGTCGCCGACGCCCCCTCCGCCGGAGCCGGTGTGTCGGGTCAGCTGACGATCGCCGCCAACAACGACGTCGTGGTGACCGGCAACATCAAGTACAACGACTGCGGCAGCAGCTTCGACAGCACCGTGAACAACCCCTGCGTGTACAACGCCACCGGGACGAACGACGCGCTCGGCCTGATCGCCAACAATTTCGTCGAGGTCAACCACCCGGTCGTCCCCAAGTGCAGCACCAGCTGGAAGGGGGTGACCACCTGCTCGGGAGCGAGCTCGAACCTCGAGCCCCAGTGCACCAGCACGCAGCTCGCCACCCCGGCCGCGGCCCTCTGCGATCCGGGCCCGAACGTCACCATCGACGCGGCCATCCTGGCCCTGCAGCACTCGTTCCTCGTCAACAACTGGTCGCTCGGCAGCCCGGAGCAGACTCTCACCGTGTACGGCGCCATCGACCAGGACTGGCGTGGCGCCGTCGGGACCTTCGGGGGCGGGAGCATCGTGTCGGGGTACGCCAAGGACTACGACTGGGACAGCCGGCTGCAGTACGTGACCCCGCCCTTCTACCTGACCCCGGGGACGCCGTCGTGGGGGCTCGCCTCCTCGGCGACCATCCTCAACCCGAACCCGCCGACCTGCTCGGGGTGCTCGGGACCCCCGACCTGAGCCGCGGCACCGGGCTCGCCGCCGGGTGTCGAG
>JAKAZC010000303.1 GCA_021826655.1 Actinomycetes bacterium
CCTGGCCGCGCAGTTCCTCTAACACGCAGTCGGGCAGCACGTCGCCCGTGCGGATGTACCGGTCGGCACCGAGGTCGTAGTCGGTCGTCTCGAGGACGACACCGGCGGCGGCGACCACCTTGAGGGCCTCGCCGGTGACCTCCGGTCCGATCCCGTCTCCGCCGATCACGCCAACCTTGTACTTGCTCACGTTCAGCTTTCCTTGTCTGCTAGGTCCGGGTCGGTTCCGCCCGGTTCTGCTCGGCCCTTCCTGTACCTTGTCGCTTGGGGCCGCACCCGGCTCCGGGCAATTGAAAAACCGCCCACCAGGTGGACGGTCGAGGGGCACACACCGGGGACGGTGGGTGCCTAATCGATAGTGGTTACGGTGACGCGTCGGGGCGATCGGCTGCGCTGCATCCCTCCAGTGTCGCCGGTCGGACCCGCACCGTCAACCCCGGAGCTCGCCGGACGGGTCGATCCACGGCGTGGCGGGCCGACCATCGGCATGCAAGTCGGCCCAGGCCAGCGCCCCTTCGCGCAGGCAGCGCGAAGCCCGTCCCCGGCACTCGACCACGGTCGACGGCGAGCCGTCGCACCTCCCGCCGTCCAACACCAGCTCGGGCCGATCCTCTCCGCAGAACGCAGCCGCGACCTCCGACGCCGCCGTGGCGGGTGGTGCACCGTGCAGATTGGCACTGGTCACGGCCAGGGGACCGAGGAGTTCGCACAACGCCACCACAACCGGATGATCGGGCCGGCGGACACCGACGGTCAGGCGGGCGGCGGGCGGACCGCCGAGGTCGACCGTGAACCCGGGACGGCGGGGAACGACCAGGGTGAGGGGGCCCGGCCAGAAGCGTGCGGCCAGCTCTGCCGCGGCCGGTTCGAGTGCACCGGCGACCTGTGCGACCTGGCCGGGCCCCGCCACCAGGACGGGCAGCGGCACCTCGCCGGGGCGCCCCTTGAGTCTGAACAGCCGGGCCACCGCCTCGGGCTGCGTCGGATCGACCGCCAGTCCGTAGACGGTGTCGGTGGGCACGGCAACCACGCCGCCGTCGACCAGTGCGGCCGCGGCTCGGCGCAGCGTCGCCGGCTCGCTCGCCACCAGCAGCTGGCCGGTCATCGTCCGGCCACAAGCATCCGAAGCCTGCCCGCCAGATCTCGGGCCGTCCCCACCCGGGTGAACCCGGCGCGGCGGGCTGCATCGATCGCCCCGTACGCCTGGGCGGGTGCGATCTCCACGACCAGTGCCCCCCGGGGTCGCAGCCACCGTTCTGCACCGGTCACCACCGCCTCGATGTCGGCCATCCCGGCCACGCCCGAGGCTCCGCGCTGCGCGACCAGTGCCTCGACCGGCTCCCACTCCCGCACCGAGGGGTCCATGTCGACATATTCCTCGGCAGACACGTAGGGCGGGTTGGACACCACCAGGTCCACCTGACGGTCCAGACGATCAGGCAGCGCTCCGAACCACACACCCTGGGCCGGGATGACCTTCGACGCGGCCGCCGGGTCCTTCAGGGCCAACGCGGCGACATTGACCCGGATCACGTCCAATGCGTCCGGGGACCGGTCCGTCGCCCAGATCTCGACCGGTACGTCCGGGCGCGCGCGCCCACCCTCGATGGCGAGCGACAGCGCGATGGCCCCCGAACCGGACCCGAGGTCGACGCAGACGATCGGTCCGTCACCGGCGCGGCGCCCCGCGGCGATCCGGGCGAGTTCGGACAGGGCCACCTCCACCACCTGTTCGGTCTCGGGCCGGGGGATCAGCACCCGTCGGTCGACGGTCAGCTCGAGCATGCGGAACTGCCAGGTGCCGAGGACGTACTGCAGGGGCTCGCCCGAGGCACGGCGTTCGGCCAACTCTACGGCCGTCGCCTGCACCGCACCCGGCTCGGCGACCCGACCGCCGCACCTGGACGTGCACGTCGCCCGCTCGACGATCCAGACCGCCTCGCGGTGGCTCCCGACCCGCGCCATCACCTCGTTCACCAGACCACCGGGGAACGCGGAGGCCCGCTCCGACAACGGTATCGGTGGAACCCCCGGATCGAGGTCGGCGGCGTGGTCGGGCTCCCGGTTCACGTACACCTCAGCCCTCGTCCAGCTGCCGGTACCGCTCGTCGGCCATGAGCGCGTCGGTCAGCTCGTCGAGATCGCCCATCAGGATCCGGTCCAGCTTGTGGAGGGTCAGCTTGATGCGGTGGTCCGTGACCCGATTCTCCTTGAAGTTGTAGGTGCGGATCTTCTCGGACCGTCCGCCCGATCCCACCTGACTCCGGCGTTGCTCCGACAGTTCCGCCGCCTGACGGTCCTGCTCCGCCTTCAACAGCCGGGACCGGAGCACGATCATGGCCTTGGCCCGATTCTGGATCTGGCTCTTCTCGTCCTGCATGGCCACGACGATCCCGGACGGGAGGTGGGTGATCCGCACTGCCGAGTCTGTCGTGTTGACCGACTGCCCGCCGGGTCCGGTCGAACGGTAGACGTCGACCTTGAGGTCGTTCGGGTCGATGTCGACATCGACCTCCGCGGCCTCGGGCAGCACGGCCACTGCAGCGGACGACGTATGGATCCGACCCTGGGACTCGGTGACCGGGACGCGCTGCACCCGGTGGGGACCACCTTCGTGTTCCAGGCGGAGCCAGGCGTCTTCTCCCTTTACCAGGAACGTGATCTCGTTCAGGCCGTCGCGCTCGGACGGGCTGGAGGAGAGGACCTCGACCTTCCACTTCCTGGCTGCCGCGTATCGGCTGTACATGTCGAAGAGATCCTTGGCGAAGAGGTTCGCCTCCTCGCCACCCTCGGCTCCCCGGATCTCCAGGATCACGTTGCGCCCGGCATTGGGGTCCCGCGGGACGAGCAGCAGTCGGAGCTCCTCCTCGAGGCGCTCGACGGCAGCTTCGGCGTGGGTCATCTCGGTCACTGCGAGTTCACGTTCGGCGCCGCTCGAATCGGCCACCAACTCGCGGGCGACGTCGAGGTCCGACTCCGCCGACTCGAGACTCCGGAAGGAGCGGACCACCTCGTCGAGCTCGCGGTGGCGCCGCGACACGTCACGAAGGCGTATCGGATCGGCGGAGAGGTCCGAGTCGTTGAGCTCGGACAGCACCGACTCGTACTCCTGCTCCAACGCGACCAGGCGGTCCCTCAGGCGGTCGTTGAGCACGGAGGAGAGGGTAGCGTCACCGACCCGTCAGGCCGGAACTCGGCCGGCAGGGGCGGGCGACCGGTTTCGACCGGTTGGATCAGCCCTCGGAGGTGGAGGCCGGCTTCTTCTTGCGACCGGAGGCTGCGTACCGGCGCTGGAAGCGCTCCACCCGGCCACCCGAGTCGACCAGCTTCTGCTTGCCGGTGAAGAACGGGTGGCACTCGTTGCAGAGCTCGAGCGTGACCTCGGGCTTGGTCGAACGGGTGGTGAAGGTGTTCCCGCACGAACAGCGCACCGTGGACTCGGCGTAGGCGGGATGGATGTCGGTCTTCATGGCGATCTCCTGTGGTGGCGGCGCCCTCGTCGGACACCGGCCGATTGCAGAGGACAGAGTCTATCGGACTCGGGCACGACGTCATCCGGCCCGTCGCCAAG
>JAKAZC010000304.1 GCA_021826655.1 Actinomycetes bacterium
GGCAGCGGGCGTCGGCGCGCCTGGACTGGCGGGAGGTGGCACGGCGGGTGGTCGGCGCGGTGCCGGCCCTCCCCGTAGCGAGGGCACGATGAGCCGGCCCGGCGGTGGCTCCCGGCTCTTCCGTCCGTTCCGCCTGCCCCGCGCCTGGGGTCTCGACCTGCGGCCCGTGCGCGCCGCGGTGGGCGCCGGCGTGCTCCTCTCCGCTCTGCGAGCGTGCCTCCAGTGGGTCGCTCCCGTCCCGCTCAAGCTCGTCTTCGACAGCGTGCTCGGCCACCACCCGCTGCCCGGGGTCCTGTCGTGGATGCCGGCCACACCCATGGCCCGGCTGGTCGTCCTGACCGCGGCCATGGTGACCATCGCCGTGCTCCTCGGGCTGACCGCGTACGGAGCGACCGCCTTCCTGGCGTCGGCCGGCCAGCGGGTGGTCTACGAACTGCGGTGCCGGCTGTTCGCCCACCTGTCGGTCCAGTCTCGTTCGTTCCACCAGCGCCGCACCCAGGGCGACCTGTTGGCCCGGCTCGGCGGGGACGTCCAGGCCATGCAGACGGTGGTGGTCAACGTGGTCCCGATCGCCGTGGAGAACGCCCTCACCGTGACCGGCATGGTCGTCATCATGCTGGTCCTCGACTGGCAATTCAGCCTGTTGGCACTCAGCCTGCTGCCGGTGCTCCTGCTCCTCGTCCGCCACTACCTGGCGGCGATCAAACAGGCCCAGCGGCGGGCGAGGCGGGTCGAGGGCGCGGCGACGACGGCGGCCCAGCAGGTGCTGACCGCGCTGCCCGTGGTCCAGGCGTCGGGAACCGAGGGGCTCGAGGTCGACCGCTACGGTGCGCTCGCCCGTGAGGGTCTCGACGCCAACCGCAGGGCGGTGGTGCTCCAGTCGCGCTTCACGCCCCTCGTGACGGTGGTGATGACGTGTTCGACCGCACTCGTCACCCTGGTCGGCGCACATGACGTGCTGACCGGCCGGCTCACCGCTGGCGACCTCCTGCTCTTCGGCGCCTATTTCCGCGGCATGTACACACCGGCGCGGCAGCTGGCCAAACTGGCCGGCATGCTCGGGCGTGGCCAGGCGTCGGCCGAGCGGGTGACGGAGATCCTCCGCACCCACGAAGAGGTGCCCCGCCCCTACGTGGCCCGCACCTCGGCGGTCGTCGCCGGCCGCATCACCTTCGACAGGGTCACCTTCGCACATCCGGGCGAAGCCCCTGTCCTCTCCGACGTGCTCCTGGACGTCGAGCCGGGTGAGCGCCGGGCGTTCGTGGGGGCCACGGGATCAGGCAAGAGCACCCTCCTGCGGCTGGTGCCCCGGTTCACCGATCCCACCGCCGGCGCAGTGCGCCTCGACGGGATCGACCTGCGGGAGTTCGACCTCGACTGGCTCCGCCAGCAGGTGGCGTGGGTCCCCCAGGAGCTCGCGCTTCTCCGCCCGACGGCGTGGGAGAACATCGTCTACGGCTCGCGTTGGACGTCCCGTGCCGATGCGGTAGCGGCGGCCCGGGCGGTCGGCGTCCACGAGGTGATCGCCGGGCTGCGCGACGGCTACGACACCGAGGTGGGCGAGGCCGGCTCGCAGCTGTCGGGCGGCCAGCGCCAATGCATCGCGCTGGCCCGGGCCATGGCCCGTGACACGCCGATCCTCCTGCTCGACGAGCCCACGACGGGGCTCGACGCCTCGACCCGGTCGGTGGTCGTGGAGGCCCTCGACCGGCTGAGCGAGGGGCGCACCACCCTGACCGTCACCCACCAGCTCGGAGCTGTCGCCGACGGCTACCGGATCTCCGTTCTGTCCAGAGGAAGGATCATCGAAGATGGAACCCACCACGAGCTCCTCGGATCGGGCACTGCCTACCGGGACCTCTACCTCGCCGACCTCCCGCCCGCGGGAGCGGGCGTCCACCACCTCTCGGTCGTGGGCCGGGCGGGAACCGGTGACTGACGTGCCCGAACCTGCCGTGCCCGAACCTGCCGTGCCGGCGCCTGCCGGCCGACCCCGCCGGCTGTGCGTGGTCGGAGCCGGGTACGTGGGCCTGACCGCGGCGGCATGCTTCGCTCATCTGGGACACGACGTGACCTGTGTCGAACGTGACCCGGGACGCCTTGCCGTCCTTCAGGATGGCGGCATCCCCATCCACGAGCCGGGCCTGGGCGAGCTGGTCACCTCGGGTCGGGCCGCCGGCAGACTCCGCTTCACGGCCGACGTCGCTCCAGCACTGGACGGGGCCGACGCGGCCTTCCTGTGCGTGGGTACCCCACCCCAACCGAGCGGCGAGCCCGACCTGAGCTACCTGGCCACCGCCGCCAGGGAGCTGGCCCGGCACGCCGCCTCGGACCTCGTCGTCGTGGTGAAGAGCACGGTGCCGCCGGGGTCGTGTGAAGCGCTGGAGCTGGTCTGTGCCGAGGAGGCGCGACCCGGGGTCGCCATTGATGTGGTGTCGAGCCCCGAGTTCCTGCGCGAGTCCCGGGCGGTGGAGGACTTCCTCGCCCCTGACCGGGTGGTCGTCGGCGCCGACGATGCCGGCGTGGCCCGGATGGTTGCCGATCTCTACCCGTCGGGTTGCCCGGTCGTCGTGTGCGACCGGCGGGGAGCCGAGCTGGTCAAGTACGCGGCGAACACCTTCCTCGCCATCAAGATCTCGTTCGCCAACGAGGTCGCCCAACTGTGCGACGCCCTCGGGACCGAAGCGGCGGCCGTGCTGGCCGGCGTGGGCGCCGACCATCGGATCGGCCGTGAGTTCCTCCGACCCGGGCCCGGTTACGGCGGGTCGTGCCTGCCCAAGGACGTGGCGGGCTTCGTGTCGCTGGGGGCGGCTGCCGGGACCTGCACCGACCTGGCGGAGGCGGCCGAGGCCCAGAACACCCGCGCCCGGCACTCCGTCGTCGAGCGGCTCGACTCGGTGCTGGGTGGCCTGGCGGGGAGACGGATCGGTGTGCTCGGACTGGCCTTCAAGGACGGTACCGACGACACCCGTGACTCGCCGGGGCTCCAGATCGTGGAGGATCTGGTGGCCGCGGGAGCGGACGTGGCCACGTACGACCCGCTGGTCGACGCCCGGCTCCCGGCCGGTTCCCGCATGCCGACCCCGGCTGATGCCGTGTCCGGCGCCGACGCCATCGTGGTGACGGTGGCGTCCGACGAGTACCGGGCGCTCGACCCGATGGAGACGGCCGAGTCCATGGCGGGCCGGGTCGTCTTCGACGCCGCCGGGGTGCTCGACCTGGACGTTTGGGGGAGCGCCGGGCTGACCGTGTACGGCGTCGGACGAGGGGTACCTCATTCCTTTTATCCTGTGGTCTGGACGCCGTTGCGATGGACGACGGCCCGACGCACCGCCGAAGCTGCCTGATGGCGCCGGCGCCCGAAGTGGAGACGTTCCGTTGACCCCCAATCCCAGCGCCGAACCGGGCGTCACCGTGCTGGGGCCGGTGCGCTCGCGGCGGCGGTCCCTCCGTCTCCCCGCCCTCTACCTGGGATTCCTGGCCTTCGCCCTGCTCGCCGCGTCGGTCGCGTCCATCGGCCTCGGGACGTCCGCCCCAGCGTCGCTCCCGGCATCGGCACCGG
>JAKAZC010000305.1 GCA_021826655.1 Actinomycetes bacterium
GCTTGCGGGACTCGAGCGACGCCGCCCACGCCCGCCTCGCTTCGAGCCGGCCGTCGGGGATGCTCCGGCCGCCCAGCGCGTCCGTCACCTGCCGGGCGAAGAGCCCCACGTCCCCCAGCACGGCCACGTCCACCGGCCTGTTCAGTCCCAGGATCTCGTCGTCCACGTCGACCTGGACCACCGTCTTGCCCGGTGCGCCCCAGCGCCGTCCCCGGCCCCACCAGTCCGTCTCCCCGAGGCGCGACCCCAGCACGAGCACGAGGTCGGCGTCGGCACGGGCCGTCCCCGCCACCTCCAGTGCGCTGAGGGGGATGGACAGGGGATGGTCGACCGGTAGGGCCGACTGCGCCCCCCAGCTGGTGGTGACCGGCGCCTGGAGCAGCTCGGCCAGAGCGACGACCTCGGCGAAGGCGCCGGCGTGGACCACGCCGCTGCCCACGTGGAGCATGGGGCGCTCGGCGGCGGCCAGCAGGTCGGCGGCCCGCTCGACCAGCGCCGGATCGGGGACCACCGGCCCCGTGTAGCGGTAGGAGGCCGGCGCCCGGTCCCACCCGTCCTCGATCTCGAACGTCCCGTTCAGCACGTTCTCGGGGACGTCCACGTGGACCACGCCGGGCCGGCCGTGCCAGGCGATGCGGAGGGCCCGGCGCACCATCTCCGGGATGCGCTCGAAGGTGGCGGCGTGACCGCTCCACTTCGCCATGGGCCGGATGACCCCGCACTGGTCGAAGTACTGGTACGTGCCGCCCCGGTCCGGGTAGGAGATGCCCTGGCGGCGGCTGCTGGTGATGACCAGGACCCGGTTGCCCTCGCCGTTCTCCACCGCCACGCCGGGGAGGATGTTGGCCACCCCCGGTCCGTTGCTGGCCATGCACACGCCGAGCCTTCCGGTCGAGCGGGCGTAGGCGCCGGCCATGTGCGCGGCCGTGGTCTCGTGCCGGGGCGACCGCAGGGTGATGCCGTACTTCTCGAAGCTCGAGAACAGGCCCATGTAGGTGCCGTCCACGATGCCGAAGACGGTGTCCACGCCCTCGGCGGCCAGCATGGCCGATACGACCTCTCCCCCGACCACCTGTGCCATGGGACCTCCCGGGTGCGCTCGTGCCCACTCTCCCACGGCCGGGTGGCGAACGTTCAATCCGTGGCCACGGCCTCCAGCCACGCCGGGATGTCGGCCGGCGGCATGGGCCGGGCGAACAGGTACCCCTGGGCCAGCTCGCAGCACAGGTCCCGCAGGCGCGCCGCCTGCTCCTCGGTCTCGATCCCCTCGGCCAGGACGGTGATGCCGAGCCCGTGGCCGAGGGCGACCATGGCCTCGAGGAGGCCGTCGTCGTAGCTGCTCCTACCCACACCCCCGACGAACGACCGGTCGATCTTGATGAGGTCGGGCCGCAGCAGTGCCAGGTAGGAGAACGACGAGAACCCGGTGCCGAAGTCGTCGAGGGCGAACCGCACGCCCAGCTCGGCCATCTCCTCGACCGTCCGCTGGCTCGACTCGACGTTGCTCAACGCGGCCGTCTCGGTCACCTCCAGCACCATGCGCCCACCGTCGACGCCCGAACCGGCCAGGAGCGACTTGATCATGCCGATCAGCCCCGGATCGTGCATCTGGCGGGCGGACAGGTTGACCGAGACGCCCAGCGACGACGCCACCCGCAGGTGCTGGGACGACCACCCCGGCTCCGCGGGCCGGTCACGCCGCCCCGGACCTGCCCCCACGCCCGGCAGGGAGGACCACGCGGCCAGGTCACCGAGGGCGGCCTCCATGGCGAAGGCACCGAGGTCGATGATGAGGTCGCTCTGCTCGGCGAGGGGGATGAAGATCTCGGGCGACACCCAGCCGCGCTCGGGGTGCTGCCACCGCATCAGGGCCTCGAAGCCGACCACCAGGCCCCGGGCCAGGTCCACCACCGGCTGGTAGTGCATGGACAGCTCGTCCCGCTGGAGCGCGTGGCGGAGGTCCTGCTCCAGGGTGAAGCGGCTGCGCTGCACCTCGTGGAGGGCCCGGCTGAACACGACGGAACGCCCCTTGCCCAGGCGTTTGGCATGGTGCA
Organism: Actinomycetes bacterium; assembly: GCA_021826655.1. The sequence goes on from JAKAZC010000305.1 coordinate 2,055, forward strand.
TGGCGCTGTCCGCGTCGCGCACCAGGTCGACGTGGGACTCCACCTCGCCACCGTGGCACACGACGATGCCGATGCTCCCCCCGACGATGAGCGACGCGTCACCGACGGTGAACGGGTCGCCCAGTGCGTGGAGCATCATGCCGGCGATCTCCTCGGCGCCGGCGACGCCGTCAACGTCCTCCGCCAGGTACAGGAACTCGTCGCCCCCGAACCTCCCCAGGCCGGTGGGGTCGGGAACGGCCCGCTCCAGGCGGGCCGCCATCGACAGCAGCAGCTCGTCGCCGGCCCGGTGGCCCCACGTCCCGTTCACCTGGCCCAGGTTGTCCACGTCGAGCAGCATGACGGCCACCGTCCCGCCCGACCGGCGGGCCCGTGACAGCGCCTGGGCCAGGCGGTCCTCGAAGAGGAGGCGGGTGGCCAGCCCGGTCAGCGGGTCGTGGAGGCTCTGGTGGGAGAGCTTGGACTGGAGCCGGTGCTCCTCGGTCACGTCCCTGATGGAGACCAGGTAGAGCTCGGGCGCGTCGGGGCCCTTCCGCAGGGCGTCCACCGCCACCTCCGCCCAGATGAGGCTCCCGTCCGGCCGCTCGAAGCGCTTGGTGTAGAAGATGCGGTCGACCTGGCGGGACGAGAGCATCTCGTAGGTGCGGACGGTCGCCGGGCGGTCGTCGGGGTGGGTGAGGTCGAGGACGTCGCGACCGACGAGGTCGTCGGCCGTGCGGCCCGCCATCCGGCAGCAGGCGGCATTGGCCCGCACCACGTGCCGGCCATCGTCCAGGATCGCCATCGGCGCCGTGTTGCTCTCGAACGCCAGCCGGAAGTGCATCTCGGCCTCGGACAGCGCCTCGTTCATGCGGTGAACGCGGGTCGTGTCCCGCACGGACACGACGTAGTAGGCCGGTTCGCCGCCGTCCGACCGCACCAGGGCCTGGGAGACCTCCACCCAGATGACCTCGCCGCCGGGGCGCTGGTAGCGCTTCTCGAAGGTCGCGCCACCGACCGGATCGTCAGCGTGGAGCGTCTGGCGGCGGGCACGGGTGGTGAGCCAGCGGTCGTCGGCATGGGTGAAGGCGAGTGCATCGTGACCGACGACGTCGTCGCGTTCCCGTCCCAGGAGGGCGCAGTAGGCCGCGTTCGCCTCCATGATGGTGCCGTCGAGCGACACCAACAACATGCCGGTACTGCTGGCATCGAAAGCCGAGCGAAAATCCGGCCTCATTACCGGGAAAGCGTAGCCCTGGCAGGGAGGCGCCGCTCAGGCATCACGGCCGTGTGTGACCCGGTGCACAAGCTGCGAATGGTCCGCACACCGCGCGCGCCCCAAGCGGGGGCAACTGCGGCCCTTCCCCTGTCCCTCGCCCCGGGCCCCCACCGTCGTGGGGAGCCGTATAGTCGGGAACTGCCATGCCAGATCTCCTCAGCCTTTCGTCCGACATCATCGACAACGCCCGGACAGACCTTCCGGTCAACCGCGTCACCCAGGAGCTCTCCG
>JAKAZC010000306.1 GCA_021826655.1 Actinomycetes bacterium
GTACCGGCTCGACCTCAACGCGATGATCTTCGGCATGCCCCGGGCGGTCTTCCCGGCTCTGGCCGTGCACCTGTACGGCGGAGGAGCCGGGGTCGTCGGGTTGCTGTACGCAGCGCCGGGAGCCGGTTCGCTCGCCGGGTCCATATTCACCGGCTGGTGCGGCCATGTCCGTCATCAGGGGAGGGCCATCGTCATCTGCGTGGTGGTGTGGGGCGCGACCATCGGCGTGTTCGGCATCGTCCCGATCCTGTGGGTGGGACTGGTCCTCCTGGGGTTGGCCGGGTGTGCCGACGTGATCTCCGCGGTGTTCCGTCAGGCGGTCCAGCAACGGACGGTCCCCGAGCAATTGCAGGGACGGCTTTCGGGGACCTTCTTCGCGGTCGTGGCCGGCGGGCCGCGACTCGGTGACGCCGAGACCGGGCTGGCCGCCGCCGTCGGCGGCCCGCAGTTCGCGGTGTGGTCGGGCGGGCTGGCCTGCGTCGTCGGTGCGCTCGTCCTGTCGGTGAGAGCCCCCGAGCTCCTGAGGGACGCCGGGGGTGGGGAGGCCCTGTCCGAAGCGGCAGAGACGGGCGCGATCGCCGAGGTCACGAGCGAGCTGGGCGAGGGGGAACCGCTGTAGCCCGCTTCCCGGTCGGCGACCGGGAACTCCGGAACGCGAGCCGGCCCACCATGGGCATTGCTATATGGCATCTGCTACTTATGAGGGGACGAACACGGATCTTTACGGGTCGATCTGGCTATTGATCTTGTATCTACCTGTTAGTCTTCGCCGATGGGATCCCGGCATCGCAACGGAGCCGGACGCATGCCGGCCGCACGCCGCCTCCTCGCCCTCGGCGTCGCCTTCGTCGGCATGCTTGCGGCAACCGCGGCGGGACCCGCAGGGCCGGTCGCAGCAGCCTCCCCGGGTAGGGGCACCGGGCCGGTGGACGTCCTGTACGCGGGATCGCTCGTCAACCTGATGGAGGGCAGCGTCGGCCCTGCCTTCGGCCGGTCGACCGGCTACACGTTCAACGGCTTCGCCGGCGGGTCGACCGCCCTGGCGAGCGAGATCAAGGGCGGCACGCAGGTGGCCGACGTCTTCATCAGCGCGAGCCCCGACGTGAACCGCGACCTACAGGGACGGGCCAACGGGAACCGGGTGTCGTGGTACGCCACGTTCGCCACCTCGCCACTGGTGATCGGTTACAACAAGGGCAGCCGGTTCGCCGGTGCCCTGCGGTCGAAGCCCTGGTACCGGGTCGTCGCCGAGCCCGGCTTCCTGCTCGGGCGCACCGATCCCGCCATCGACCCAAAGGGGAAGCTCACCGTAAAGGCGCTCGACCGGGCCGCGGCGACGTACCACGAGCCGGCGCTGCGGCAGATCGCCTCCACCACTGCCGGCGTGTTCCCCGAGGAGACGCTCGTCGGCCGTCTGCAGGCCGGGCAGCTCGACGCCGGGTTCTTCTACACGAGCGAGACCGCCGCCGCCCACATCCCCACCATCGGGCTCGGGAGCATCCGCCTGTCGGCCTCGTACACCGTCACCGTGGTCAACGGGGCGCCCCACGCAGCGGCGGCCAGGGCGTTCCTGACCTTCCTGCTCGGCCGCGACGGACGATCGCTGCTCGATCGCGGCGGTCTGGTTGTCGCCGATCGGCCCTCGGTCTCGGGGTCGGTTCCGAGCACCCTGAAGGCGATCGTCCACGCTCGGTGAGGCGGCGCGCGCGCCTGACGCCGTTGCCGTGGCTCGGCGGCCTGCTCGCGCTCTACCTCGCCCTTCCCGTCTTCGCCTTCGCCCTCCGGCTCGCCGGATCGCACCAGCGCGGGTTCGGGACCCCGGGGCTCTTCGGTGCCCTGTACGTCTCGGTCGTCACCTCGACGATCTCGGCGACCCTGATCGCGGTTCTCGGGATACCCCTCGCGTACGTGCTGGCCCGGTCGCGGGGCCGCGTGGCCGGCCTGGTGGGTGTCGCGGTCCAGTTACCGCTCGCGATGCCCCCGTTGATGAGCGGGATCCTGCTCGTCGAGCTGGTCGGGCCTTACACGGTGCTCGGGAGGGCCTTGGGGGGCCACCTCACCGACTCGATGATCGGCATCGTCCTGGCTCAGACCTTCGTGGCCTCGCCGTTCCTCGTCGTGACGGCTCGGTCCGCCTTCGCCGCCGTCGACCAGTCGGTCGTCGACCACGCAGCGACGCTCGGCCACCGCGAATGGGCTCGGTTCCGCCGTGTGAGCCTGCCCATTGCCGCCCCGGGCATCAGGGCCGGTCTCGTCCTGTCCTGGCTCCGGGCCTTCGGCGAGTACGGAGCGACCGTCGTCCTCGCCTACCACCCCTACACGCTCCCGGTCTTCACGTACGTGCAGTTCTCGAGCGTGGGGATCCCCACCACCCAGGCCTCCACCGCGTTGGGTCTGATGGTGGCCGCGACAGTGGCGGCGCTCGGCCGGGTCCCGCTGGCGTCGCGCAGGAGGCGGCCCCCGGTCAACCCGTCACCGCCGGCGGTTCCCCCCCGGGCCGCCCTTGCGACCCCCGTCGGCTGCGACGTCCGCGCGCGGTTGGGTACCTTCAGCCTGAGGGTCGACTACGACGCCACGAGCGCCCGGCTGGCCGTCCTCGGGCCGTCGGGGTCCGGGAAGTCGGCCCTGCTCCGCTGCCTGGCAGGGCTGCTCGGTCCCGACGTCGGGCCGGTCTCGTACCGCGGCCGGCCCGTCGACCGGATCCCGGTGGAGGACCGCCGGATCGGCTACGTCCCGCAGGGGTACGGCCTCCTCCCCCACCTGACGGTCTGGCAGCAGCTCTGCTTCGCCGTCGACGCCGACGAGGGCCTGGCGGCCCACTGGCTCGCCCGCCTCCATCTGGACGGGCTCGAGAACCGCCTTCCCGGCGAGCTGTCGGGTGGCCAACGCCAGCGGGTCGCCCTCGCGCAGTCCCTCACGCGCTCGCCGGACCTGCTCCTTCTGGACGAGCCCTTCTCCGCGCTCGACACGCCGGTCAGGAGCGAGCTGCGCGACGAGCTCCGCCGGCTGCAGCGGGAAGCGGGGCTCTCCACCGTGCTCGTCACCCACGACCCCGAGGAGGCGGCCTTCCTCGCCGACGAGATCATCGTGCTGTCCGAGGGTCGGGTGCTGCAGTCCGGCCGCAAGGCCCAGGTCTTCGCCGAACCGATGTCGCCCGAGGTGGCCCGTCTCCTCGGTTACCGGAACCTCTCCCCCGGCGTGGTCCGGACGGCCGGACAGGTCGAGGTGGGTGACGCCGCGATCTCCATGGACACCGGCTCGCTCTCCCCCGGCAGCGGCGTCCTCTGGACCGTGCCCCCCGAACGGATCACCCTGGCCGACGACGGCCCGTACCGGGCGGTGGTCGTCGACACCGTCGATCTCGGCTCCGTCACCGACGTCATCCTGCGTGTGGGCGGCCACGGCGGCGCCGAGCTGCGGATGCGGGTCCCGGACCCCCTCCACCTCGCCGCGGGTACGAGGTACCGGGTGGCGCTCCCGGCACCGGCCATCCGGGTCTGGCCCGCACGGACGCCCTCGGCCC
>JAKAZC010000307.1 GCA_021826655.1 Actinomycetes bacterium
GGCCTCGCTCACCACCCGGGCCAGGAGGCCGAGCGGGTCGCCTCGCACCACCCGGGCGGGGCCGACGTCGATGATGCCCCGCCGGGCAGTGGGGATGTGGAAGAGCTCCTCGTGGGAGTTGGACGGCGCGAGCATGGGGACGTCGAAGGCGGCCACCGCAGCGCCAACGGGGAGGTCGACCCGGAGGGGCAGGAGGTGACGTTTCGACCGGTTCGTCACCTCCAGGCGGCCGGCGGCTCGCTCGCCCGCCACCACCCTGCTCGGGTGCAACTCGATGGCGACCTCCACCACCGATCCCCCGATCAGGAACAGGCCGCAGAGGGCGAGCAGGCAGAGCCCGACACCGGAGACGACCAGCAACTCGGCCCAACCGAGGGACTGGCCGATCAGCCAGGTGACCACGGTGAGGGCGACCACCAGCCAGCCGAGTGGACGGATCGAACCGGCCACCGTTCGGGCAGCGCGCACGATCCGGACGGCGAGCCCGCCGGCGACGCCCCCGGCACGCCGCAGGCGCTGGTCGGCCGACGCCCGCCGTTGGACGTCGGACAGTGCGCTGAGCAGCCGGTCGGTGCGCGAGCGCGAGGTGCCGTCGACGTCGCCCGGCTCCGGGACCTGGCCGGGCCGGACGACCGTCTCCTCGTCGGTCACCGCCACGGGTTCATCCCGCTCGCTCGGCGGGCGGCCGCACGTCGCCGACGATCCGGGCCAACACGTCGGCTGGGGTGGACCCGGCGAACTCGGCCTCGGGATCGAGGAGGACGCGATGGCCGAAGATCGGCTCCAGCAGGTCCCGCACATCGTCGGGGATGACGTAATTGCGCCCCTGGGCTGCAGCCCACACCTTGGCGCAGCGCACTGCGGCCAGGCAGCCGCGGATACTCACCCCCAACCGCACCTCGGGTGCCAGGCGGGTCTCCTCGGCGATGCGGGAGATGTAGGCGAGCACCGACGAGTCGACGTGCACCGAGCTGGCCAGTGTGGCCATGTCCGACACCGCGCTGGCGGCGATCAGGGGCTGGACGGTGCCGGCCCGGTCGCGCACGTTGGCGTCGCCGAGGATGGCCACTGACGTCTCGTGGTCCGGGTAGCCGAGCGTGGTCCGCATGAGGAACCGGTCCAGCTGGGCCTCGGGCAACTGGTAGGTGCCGGCCTGCTCGATGGGGTTCTGGGTGGCCACGACCATGAAGGGTGTGGGCACCGGGTAGCGGACGCCGTCGACGGTGACCCGTTGCTCCTCCATCACTTCGAGCAGGGACGACTGCGTCTTCGGCGAGGCCCGGTTGATCTCGTCGGCCAGCACGATGGTGGCGAAGATCGGCCCCTGGTGGAACTCGAACTTGCGGGTCTGCTGGTCGAAGATGGTCACCCCGGTGACGTCGCTCGGCAACAGGTCGGGGGTGAATTGGATCCGGCTGTTGGTTCCCTGGACGGTGTTGGCCAATGCACGGGCCAGCGACGTCTTGCCCGTGCCGGGAACGTCCTCCAGGAGCAGGTGCCCCCCGGCGAGCAGGCACGTCACCGTCAGCGACACGGCCCGGCGCTTGCCCAGCACGGCCAGCTCCACGTTGGACACCAATTTTGCGAACGTCTCAGCGAACCAGGTCGCCTGGTCCTGGGTCATGATGGGCGCAGAGGTGATGGTCATGTCGATCCTTTCATCATGTGGATCACGCCTCTTTACAGGCTCGAATCCGTGCCAGACCCCGTTACTCCGCCGACCGTCAGCGAGACTGTGACCGAGTAACCGCGAGCGGTATAGCACCCCTTTCCGGCCGAGCCCGTCGGGGGGTTCCAGCTGACGTCACCACTGCCGTTGGTCGAGTACCAGGCTCCGAATCCGCCCGATCCGGGGTTCGTCCAGAAGGGCGAGCTACTCCCCGTGATGTAGCACGAGAACGACACCGAGGTACCGGCCGGGAATCCTTGTGCACTCACCGCGACCCAGTAGCAGCCGGAGCACCCGCTCCCGGTGTAGCTGCCTCCTCGCGACACCGTGACCGTGGTGGGTGGCGGCGGTGGCGGAGGTGGCGATCCGGTGGTGGCGCTCCCTGACGACGACGACGAGAGGCCGCAGCTGTCGGTCACCTTCACGGCGATGGAGTAGGACGTGTTGTAGCTGCCGCCCGTCTGTGCGCTGCCCGGTGCCGATGTCACTGTCCAGCCACCGCCGTTCAGGCTGTATTGCACGGAACTGATCGGACATCCGTTGGACGCTGCCCCACCCCACGAGAAGGTCACGGTCGTCCCCGATGTGCTGGCAGAAATACCCGGCGCGGTCGGCGGCGCGTCGGGCGTTGCCGTGGCAGTATTTCCGGTCGAACCGCAGTAGGTATTGCAGGCGTCGATCACGAAGCTGTACTGCTGCCCGTTGGTCAGGCCGCTGACGACACCGTTTGCAGCAAGCTGGGTAGGGCTGCCGCCGTTCTCGCTGTACCGGTAGTACTGGATGGCCTGGCCGTTCGAGGCCGGCGGCGTGAAGGTCAGCGTGGTCTGGCCGTTCTGGTCGCTGGCCGCCTGCAGATTGGTGGGCGTTCCCGGCGCCGCGAACACGGTGAAGGGCGTGCTGGTGGGGCTGGGTGCCGAGGTGCCGGCTTTGTTGGTGGCCGTCACCGTGAACGAGTAAGCGGTCGAATTGCTGAGGCCGGCGACCTCGTCGGTGATCGGGTCCTCGGTCGGCGAGGTCGGCACCACGGTGTCGGTGCGCACGACGGAGGAGCCCTGGGTGATCGTCAGCGCGTACGACGTGACGTCGGCACCGTTGGCCGCCGTCCCCGTCACCGCCGGCCACTGCACGTCCAGCTTGCCGCCGGTGGGGTCGTTGGGAACGGCGGTGACCGAGGGGGTACCCGGCGCTGCCGGCTTGCCCGCGGGTACGACCGGCGACGACGACGCGCTGAAGGGTCCGAAGCCGAGGGCGTTCTTGGCCCGGATGGTGAAGGTGTACGAGTCGCCATTGGTGAGCCCGGTCCACACGTAGCTCGTCCCGCTCACGCACGGACTGCCCCCGCCGGCCGGTGGGCTGACGTCCACTTCGGTGCAGATGATGGGTGTGCCCGCGTCGGACGGTGGGGTCCACGTCACCGTCACCGAGCCGTCACCGAACGCGACGGTGGGGGGCAGGGGGGTTCCCGGGACCGTGTTGGGCGTGACGGGGGCTGACGCCTGGCTCGCCGGTCCCCACCCGACCGCGTTGTGGGCGCTGACGTGGAACTGGTAGCTGGTGCCGTTCTGGAGACCGGTGATGTTGCACGTGGTCGCTGTTCCGCACAATTGCGTGCCGGGCCCGCCGGTCACCTGGTAGTTGTCGATCGGCTGGCCGTTGTTGGGCGGGGCGGACCACGACAACAGCACGGTCCCGTTGCCGAAGCCCAGCACGTTCGGCGCCCCCGGCACACCCGGCACCCCGGACACGGTCACCGTGATGGTGCCCTGCACATTGCGGCTGGCCAGCTTGGTCTGGTCCTGCAGGGTGTAGGAGACGACGGCCGTCCCCGAGTAGGTGGCCCCCGCGGTG
>JAKAZC010000014.1 GCA_021826655.1 Actinomycetes bacterium
GCACCCCCGGCCCCCGTGCGACGGGGCCCGGGGTGGACTACAACAGGTGGGTGGCCATCCTCTTCGCTGCCCTCGCCGCCTTCACCAACGCCCTCACCTCGGTCCTGCAGCGCATGGGCGTCGAGACCGCCCCGGAGTCCTCGGCGCTCAGGGCGAGCCTCATCGGTCACGCCGTCAAGCAGAAGATCTGGCTCATCGGCTTCGCCTTCAGCCTGGTGCAATTCGGGTTCGTGGCCACCGCGCTCAAGCATGGCGAGCTCAGCACCGTGCAGCCGGTGCTCACCACGGAGCTCCTGTTCCTGCTGCTGATCCTCGCCGTCTGGTTCCGGTACCGGCTCGGGGCACGGGAATGGCTGGGGGCCGTCCTGGTGGTGGCCGGCCTGGGCGGGTTCTTCCTCGCCGCACGACCCCACGGCGGCCAACTGCTCCCCTCGGGCTCCCAGTGGTTGGTCGCCACGCTCGCCGTGGCCGCTGCCGTGGCCTGCGGCATCCTGGCCGCACTGCGCGGCCCCCGCTGGTGGCGGGCGGCGGCACTGGGGGCGGCCACCGCGGTCACCGCCTCCTACACCTCGGCGCTGACCAAGGCCATCACCGGCTATCTGGACCACGGGTGGAGTGCGGTGTTCTCCCACTTCGAGCCCTACATGCTCGCGGTGGTCGGGGTCGGCACGGTCTTCCTGCTCCAGAGCGCCCTCCACGCGGGTCCCATCACCGCGTCGCGCACCACCCTCGTGACTCTCAACCCGATGGTCAGCATCGTGCTCGGGACCACGCTGTTCGGCGACGTCCTGCACGGCGGGGCCGTGTGGATCGCCCTCGAGGTGGTGGCCCTGGGCGTACTGGTGGCCGGTGTCGTGGTCCTCACCCGGTCACCGCTGGTGGCCGGGTCGCCGGGTGGGCACACCGACGACGAGAAGCTGGGGGGAGCCCGCCAGCGGGCCATGACGATCCCCCCGATCGAGGCACTGCCCTGACCCACCGGGCATGCACGGATCGCGGCGACGCGCCTCAGGTGGTGAGCGCCCGGCTCCGGACGTGGATGCGGGAGCGTTCCACGTCCGCCCCCGGCCAGAGCCGACCCCGACCCTCGTCGAGGAGCCGCTCCACCTCGAGCATGTCGTCCCCCAGCTCGGAACGCATCGCCGTGAACAGTGCGGCCGTCACCCGGGCGTCGCCCAGTGCGCTGTGGTGGTCGTCCCAGGTGAGCCGGTAGCGGTCGCAACAGTCGACCAGGCGCGCCTTGCCCGGAAGGTCCAGATAGGCCTGGGCCAGCCGCAACGTGTCGAGCGTGGTGACCGCCGCCGGAGCCACGTCGTCGCCCAGGCGGCGGCACTCGGCCAGCAGGAACGCGAGGTCGAACCGGTCGACGTTGTGGCCGACCACCACCCGACCCGACAGCAGCTCCGCCACGTGGGGGTGCACGTCGGCGAACGTGGGTGCCCCGGCGAGCATCTCGGTCGTGATCCCGTGGACGTGGGTGGGGCCCGGTCCGCGCTCGGGGTCGACCAGTGTGCAGTACGCGTCCTGCTCGACGCCGGCGGCGTCGAGGACCACCACCGCCACCTCGACGATGCGCTCATGGCGGGGCGACAGTCCGGTGGTCTCGAGGTCCACCACGGCGAACCCCGGCCGCTGGTCGTCGGTGTGGCGCATGGACGCAACCGTAGATCGGCGGCCGTCCCGCGGCGGCGCCCCGTCGGCGGCCGTCCCGCGGCGGCGCCCCGTCGGCGGCCGTCCCCGCCGGTCCGTCCCGTGCGCCCGGTCCGTGTCCTAACCTCGGCGTCGCGCACCGGTCGGACCGGGTCGGAGGGGAGGGGTGATCCATGACAGACAGCTGGCTCGTGCACCATGACCTTCGGGCGCCCGACTTCGGCACACCACGGGTGCGCCTGTACGCCGAGGCACTCGCCATGACCAGGTGGGCCGAGTCCCGGGGATGCCCCCGGGTGGTCCTGTCCGAGCACCACGGGGTCGACGACGGGTACCTCCCGTCCCCGTTCGTGTTCGGGGCCGCGGTGGCCGCTACCACGTCCACGATCCGGATCATGGTGTCCGCACTGGTCCTCACCCTGCGGGACCCGATCGCCACCGCCGAGGACGTGGCCGTGCTGGACACCCTGTCCGACGGCCGGGTGGAGCTGACCGTGGTACCCGGCTACGTGGCCGATGAGTTCGCCATGTTCGGCATCCCCTTCGACGGGCGGGGCGCACGGTTCGAGGAGAAGCTCGAGGTGCTGACCGGCGCGCTCGGCGGCGGGCCGGTCACCTACCGGGGTCGGACGTTCACCGTGACACCCCCGACGGTGCAACGGCCACGGCCCTTCGTCGTCGTGGGCGGCGGCGCACCCAGGCGCGCCGCCCGCCTGGGGGACGCCTTCCTGCCGGCGGTGCCCGACCCGGCACTGGGCGAGACCTACGTCGCCGAGTGCCGGCGACTGGGCAAGGGGGACGGGATCCTGCTGTGGCCGTCGGGTCCCCTGTGGGTCTTCGTCACCGACGACCCGGACCGCAGCTGGGCCGAGCTCGGACCGCACGCCCTCCACGAGGCGAACGGCTACGGACGGTGGGCGGCGGCCACACCGGGAGCGAGCCCCTACGAGCCCGTCGGCACGGTCGGGGAGCTCCGGCGGTCGGATCGCTACGCGGTGGTCACCCCCGACGAGTGCGTGGCCCTCGCCCGGGGGCTGGACGCGCGCTCGGCACTCCAGCTGAAGCCCCTGGTCGGCGGCCTCGACCCCGACCTGGGATGGCGGTCACTCGAACTGTTCGCCGACCGGGTCCTCCCGGCCCTGGCCGCACCGGCGCCGGTCAGGCGCCGGCCCCGACCAGCTCCTTGAGCTCGGCGGCCACGTCGGAGTCGTGCTGCCGCTCGTCCTCGCGTGCCTTGCCCGGACTCCACCGGCCCCGATTGAGCCAGATGGTCGGGATGAACAGGACCATCCCGCCCATGCAGACCCAGAACCAGTTCTGCCACTGCTTGGGCGACTTCGCCACACCACCCAGCAGGCTCGTCAGCTGGGACTGGTGGTGGGACAGGTAGACGAGCTGGGCCTGGTAGGGCACCACCAGCGTCTTGAGCTTGGTCAGGTTGGCCACCACCTTGCCGAACACCACCGGTCCGACCGCCTTGGTGAGTGCGGCCAGGTTGGCCGGCGTCGGGCTGGTGTTGGCGGCGGCCACGATCGGCGCGTTCTGCGGCTCGCTCAGGACGTTCAGCCAGCTGGCATTGGCCGTCGCGAAGGCGACGGACTCCGGATGGTCGATCTGGAACTGCTGGGCGTTGAACGGCTGGCCGTTGATCGTCGTCTGGGCGTACGGCAGGTTGTCGACCACCGGGTTCACCGACGTGATGACCACCGGCAGGAAGATGAACGACGCGGCCACGGTGAGCCGCAGTATCCATCCCCACAGGGCGAGGCCCGTACCCACCAGGGCCGGGTTCTTCGCCTCCACCATCTCGGTGTAGCCGGCCATCCACGGGGCGAAGGTCAGCGAGATGCACGAGGCCAGGAGCACCTCCACCAGGATGATCTGGTGGAAGTTCGAGTACGGGTGGTTGGCCCGCTGGATGAAGAAGAACAGCATCACGATCGACCCGATGGCACCCACCAGCATCATCGGCTTGCGCACCTTCAAGAGGTCGGAGAGGACCCCGAAGACGATGAGCGCCACGATGTCGGCCCACCAGAACCACGTGTTGAGGTCGTTGGCCTGCGAGGTGGTGAGGTTGAGCCCGCTCGGGTTCTTGAACACCGTGGCCCAGTAGATGGTGAAGAAGGCCGATGCCGCGTAGTACAGCAGCAGGAACACCGAGATCCCGACGGCCGAACCGACCAGGTCCCACTTGAGGATCTGGCGCCAGGGGTGGGCGGTGGCGGCCAGGACGTCGTCCTCGGTGAGCCCGCGGGCCTTGGCCTCGACGAGGGTGCGGTCCTGCTCGCTCACCATCAGCTGGTCGCGCAGCCGCGACGACAGGTCCTTCAGCAGGAAGAGGGCGAGCACGAACACGATGATCGACGTGCCGCCGGAGATGATGAACTGGCTCTTCCAGGCGTCGGCGCCGTGGTTCTTGATGAAGTTGTCGAGCGTGTGGGCGGCGACGATGGAGGTGACCAGGCTGCCGGCCACCGGCCCGACGGTCCAGAAACCCATGGCCGAGGCCCGCCCGAGCTGCGGGCTGAAGTCCCGGACCAGGGCCGGGGTGGCGACCAGGATGGCGCCCTCCACCAGGCCGAGCACGCAGATGACGGCGGCGAACTCCCACTCCGTCTTGCAGAGCGGGACGCCGACCGCCACCAGCAGGCCGATGATGAGCAGCCCGTAGATGACGACGTTGGACCGCCCGAGCCGATCGGTCTTGCTGGCCGGCAGCGACGCGAAGGCGCCGATGGCGTTGGAGATGACCACGATCCACACGTAGAACGAGAAGGACATGTGGTACGAGACGAGGATGTTGGGGGTGACCCCGGTCTGCGTGTAGTACGTGTAGTACAGGACGATGGTCGCCAGGACGGCCAGGGCGAGGTAGCCGGTCCGCTTCCCGCCCGACGGGTATTCGTCGATCTCGTGGACGAAGAGGAACTTGAAGAGCCCTCCCGGTTCCTTCGCCCCGCCGGGCACGCTTGGCGCGGTGGCCGTGTCTACTGCCATGTCCATCCCCCTGGCTCCAGTGCGGCCCTCCCCGGGCGCAGTTCCGACCGTAGCGCAGCCGACGGTCCCCGTACCGGATCGGGCGGGGACCACCGGCTGTCCCCGCGGGAAACCGGGGTCCCGGCGCCGCGTTGCACCGGACGGGCGGCCGCAGGGTCGCCTACCGGTCGAGCACCTCGGCGGCGATCAGCTCCTCGAGGACCCGCGGCTCCCACCACGACATCTGGAGCTGCTTGGCCCGGCGGAAGTAGAGCTGGATGTCGAACTCGACGGTGAAGCCGATGCCGCCGAAGACCTGCTGGGCCATGGCGGTCACGTCCCGGAAGGTCCGGCAGGCGTAGAGCTTGGCCATCGGCGCGAGCTTGGCCACCGAACGACCCTCCGAGCGGGCCCAGGCCGCCTCGTGCACCAGCACCCGGGCCCCGTCGACGGTGGTGGCGGCGTCGGCCAGGTAGTGGGCGAGGGCCTGGAACGCCCCCAGCGGCTTGTCGAACTGCTGGCGGTCCTTGGCGTACTGGACGGTGATGTCGAGTGCGTACTGGGCGCCACCGACGGCCTGGGCCGCCGCCAGGATGATCCCCTCGTGCATGACGGCGCCCCACGTGTGCCACCCGGTTCCGGCGGCCCCGATGCGGTCCTCCTCGGTGACCCGCACCCCGGCCAGCTCCACCTGGTACTGCGCGTCCGACGCGATGGTCAGCTGCTGGGTCAGGGTGACCCCGTCGGCGGCCGGGTCGACCAGGAAGAGGTCGATGTCGCCGTCGCCGTCGCCGCACCGCGCCAGCACGACGAGGCGGCTGGCCGACGAGGCGAAGGGCACGTGCCGCTTGGTACCGGTCAGGGTCCAGCCGTCGCCGTCCGGTACGGCCCGCAGCTGCACGCCCCGCGGGCCCGAGCTGTTCTCGGGCTCGAGCCAGGCCGGGGTGAGGACGGCCTCGCCCGTGACGATGCCCGGCAGCCAGGCCTGCCTCTGCTCGGTGCTTCCCGACCGGGCCAGCGCACCCCCGCACAGGATCGAGCTGACGAAGTGGGGCGACGGGGCGATCGCCCGGCCGAACTCCTCGTAGAGGACCACCGTCTCGAGGGTGGTCATGCCCGACCCGCCGTACGCCTCGGGGAGCTGGAGCCCGATGAGGTCGAGGGCGGCGAGCTGCTTCCACAGTTCGACGGAGTACCCGGTGGGGTCGTCCTCGAGCTCGCGCACCACGCTGAGCGGGCTGGTGGTGGCGACGACGCCGCGCACCGTCTCGCGGAGCATCTCCTGCTCGGGGCTGAAGGTCAGGTCCAACATGTCGTGCTCTCCTCTGGTGGTGCGGTCGTGGGTCGTGCGTCCGGCGTCCGGCGTCCGGGTCGGGTCGGGTCGGGTCGGTCAGGGCGCCCAGCGGTCGCCGGCCCGGGCCCACGGATTGTCGTCGGGGTCGAGGGGCAGGGCCACCCGGGCCGCGCAGGTGGTCTTGGTGTCCCCGTCGACGGACACGGCGATGCCGACGGCGGCCCAGCCGCATCCGGTGTCGTCGACACCGGTGTCGGTCACCTCGCCCCGGAAGACCATGGTGTCGCCCGGGAAGATCGACCCGAGCATCCGGAAGGTGACCCGCTGGAGGCGTCCGTGGGGGCCGGTCCAGTCGGTCAGGTACCGCTCGAACCACGCGGCCAGGTTCGGTGTGTTCAGGAAGATGTCCCGGGTGCCGTTGCGGTTGACGGCGAAGTCCTTGTCGTGGTGCATGGGCCGCCAGTCGCGGGAGGCCAGCGCCCCGAGCACGACCGTGGTGGCGGTGACCGGGTAGGCCAGCTCGGGAAGCACGTCGCCCGCCGTCACCTGGCCCTGGAGCAGTGCCGGGACGGTCATGCGACCACCTCCTGGCCGTCCCGTCGGTACCCGAAGCCGGTGTAGCTCTCCACGGCCACGAGGTCGCCGCGCTGGTTGTGGTACTCGACGTCGATCACCCAGAACCGACCGGTTCCCAGCCTGGTGGTCTTCTCGTCGCTGACCGACCGGAGGATCTGACGGGTGGTGAGGCGGTCGCCGGGGCGCACCGGCTCGTGGAAGACGATGGTGTTGTCGCTCATGACCGCCTCGGGCAGGCCCAGACCCTCCTTCAGGTCGAAGTGGATCTGGAGGGGTAGGCCCGGGGTCGACCGGTCCGGTGCCCAGTGGTGGGGCCGGAACCACACCGAGACCATGGTCGGCGGGGCGATCGGCCCCCCGGTCAGTTCCTCGGCCACCGCGGGGTCCCAGAAGAGGGGGTTGCCGTTCTCGACCGAGGCGCAGGTGGTCCAGACGTACCCCTGCTCGACCGGGAACTCCCCCACCTCCTCGTACTGGCTGACCCCGAGGGCCCCGTCGATGTCGTCGATGCCGATGGCACTCATGCCACCACTCCCTTCGTGCGTAGAGCGGCGATCCGGTCGGCCGCCATCCCCGCGGCCCCCAACAGCTCCTCGACGTCCGACCGGGACGGGTCACCGGCCACGACCGGCGCCCCCCGACCGGGCATCCCGGCGAGCACCGGGCCCACCTGGCGGAACGACGCCGGTGCACCGTCCGTGCGGGCACCGACGGGCAGCGCCGCCTCGATGATCGCCCCCCGGGCCCGGAACGGGTCGTCGTCCGCCAGCTCCGCGACCGAGAGCACCGGGCTGACGCAGGTGTCGGCGGCGGCCAGCGTCCCGACCCACTCGTCGCGGCCCCGTGTGGCGAAGGCGGCGGCCAGGTCCGCCCGGATGCCGTCCTGGGCGTCGTCGTCGTACTGGCGCGCCGTCCAGTGTCCGCACCCGAGGAGCCGGCACAGGTTGGCGAAGAACTTCGCCTCGATGGCGCCGACCGCCAGCCACCGGCCGTCGGCGCACCGGTAGGTGTCGTAGCAGGCGTAGCGCCCGCTGATCACGTCGTGGCCGAAGCCGACGGTCGCGCCGGTGGCCAGGTGCTCGTCGACGGGCAGCGACTCGAGCCACAGCACGCCGTCGGCGATCGACACGTCGAGGTGCACCCCGGGCCCGTCGGTACCCCGCCCGTAGAGCGCGGCCATCACCGCCAGGGCCGCGTGCATCCCGCCGCCGGCGGCATCCGCGATCGTCGCGCCCGACACCGGAGGCCCGCCGTCGCCGGCCGGCTCGGTGGCCCCCAGGTAGCCCCCCACGGCGAGGTAGTTGATGTCGTGCCCGGCCCAGGAGGAGCGGGGCCCGTCCTGGCCGTAGCCCGTGGTCGAGCACAGGATCACCCGGGGGTTGACCTCGGTGAGGTCCGCGAAGCCGATGCCGAGCCGGTCCACCACGCCGGGACGGAAGCTCTCCACGACCACGTCCGCCCCCCCGACCAGCGCCAGGAAGGCGTCGCGGCCCCCGGGGTCCTTCAGGTCGATCGCCGCGTGCCGGAGGTGCCGGGCGCCGCTGTAGAGGTAGTAGGGCGTGCGCGCGGGCTCGACGCCGAGACCGGGCACGGAGCCCACCTTCACGACCGTCGCCCCGTAGTCGGCCAGGACCCGGGTGCACCGCGCCGCCGGACCGAACATGGCCAGGTCGAGTACGACGACCCCGGCGAGCGGACCGCGCCCGCGCCCCTCCACCGGTCCGGTGGGCGCGGCGGCAGAGGTGTCGGGCGGGGCGGTCACGGTCGGGTGCGGCTCAGAAGTTCTTCGGGAGCCCGAGCTTGCGGCGGGCCAGGATGTTCTTCTGGATCTCCGACGAGCCGCCGCCGATGGTGTCGATCACCGTGTAGCGGTAGGTCGACTCCGACCGCCCGACCATGGGCGCCTCCTCGGTGTGGACCCGCAGCTGCCCGCCGGGGCCGGCGAGGTCCATCGACGCGTTGGCCAGCCGCCGTGAGTACTCGGTGGTGAACAACTTGTACTCGGACGCCTCGGACGTCGGGGGCGAGCCCCCGGCGTGCGCCGCGGCCACGAACTGCAGCCCGAGCACGCGGGCCACCTCGGCCTCGGTGTGGAGGTGGGCGATCTGCGACCGGACCTGGGCGTCGTCCTTCATCGGCTCGCCGTCACGGGTGGCGCCCTTCACGTACTCGGTCAGCAGGCCCAGGCGCTGGGCCGTGGGCGAGTAGGTGAACAGGGTGAACCGCTCGAGGTCGAGCGCCTCCGAAATGTACTGGAACCCGCGGTTGAGCTCGCCCACCACGTAGTCGTCGGACACCCAGACGTCGTCGAGGTAGACCTCGTTGGTCC
Organism: Actinomycetes bacterium; assembly: GCA_021826655.1. The sequence goes on from JAKAZC010000014.1 coordinate 8,829, forward strand.
GCTCGTCGCCCATGGTCCAGATGGCCTTGACCGTGATGCCGGGGTGGTCCATCGGCACCAGGAACAGGGTGATCCCGTTGTGCTTGGGTGCGTCCGGGTCGGTCCGGGCCCCCACCCAGTACCAGTCGGCGAAGTGCGCCGACGTCGTCCACGTCTTCTGGCCGTTGAGACGCCAGCCGTCCCCGTCGCGTGTGGCCTTGAGCTGCATCGATGCCGCGTCGGAGCCGGCGTTCGGCTCGGAATAGCCGACGGCGAACTCGACCTCGTTCCGGAGGATCTTGGGCAGGAACTCGGCTTTCAGCTTCTCGCTGCCGTGACTGATGATCGTCTTGCCGATGATGCCGACGCCCTTGCCGATCTGGGGACCGCCGCGGGCGGCCAGCGCCTCGTTGAGCAGGTACTCGTAGACGCCGTCGCCGTCCTGGCCGCCGTACTCCTTGGGCCACGTGATCCCCAGCCAGCCCTTCTCCCCCAGCTTGGCCATGAACTTGCGGCGCAGCGGGGTGTCGACGATCTGGGCCATGTTCTCGCGGGTGACGTCGAAGACCTCGGGGTCGTAGTTGTCGTCGAGGAACTGCTCCACTTCCTTGACGAACTCGAGCTGTTCGGGGGTGAACTCGAAGTCCATGGTCGTAGCCTCCATCCTCAACCGCGCGGCCGGCGCCGCAATGGTTATCTGACTGACCGTCAGATACTGTGGGCATCATAGGATGACCGGACAGAAGTTGCCACCGCCCCGGCGGGGGGCACCGGGGGGCCGCCGCCCCGCACGGCACCACGACGAAGGGACGGAGCACACCATGGGCCACGCGAGTTCGACCGGGGTCCGCCCGTGACCCGGGGCGTCGTCGGCATCGCCGGGTACGTCCCCTACCGCCGGCTCCAGCGTTCGGCGGTGGCGGCCGTGTTCGGGACCGGCGGGGGCGGGGGGACGCGTTCGGTGGCCTCCCACGACGAGGACACCACGACGATGGGCGTCGAGGCCGCCCGCCTGGCACTGCGCGCTTCCCCGGGCGCGGCGCCGACCACGCTGTGGTTCGCCACGGCGACGCCTGCGTACCTGGACAAGACGAACGCCACCACCGTGCACGCCGCCCTGCGCCAGCCGGCCGAGGTGGCCGCATTCGACTTCGGCGGTGCCCTCCGCTCGGGCGTGGGCGCGCTCCGCACGGCACTCGAGTCCGGTGGTTCGGGCACCACGCTGGTGGTGGTGGCCGACCTGCGCGACGGACTGCCCACCTCTGCCGACGAATCGGCGGGGGGCGACGGCGCGGCCGCCGTCCTGGTCGCCGACGACGGCCCGGGCACCCCGGTCCTCGCCGAGTACCTGGGCGGCGCATCGGTGAGCGACGAGTTCCTCGACCGCTGGCGGACCCCCGGCGACCGGCGGTCGCGGACGTGGGAGGAGCGGTTCGGCGAGACCCGCTACGTCCCCCTGGGCACGGACGCCTGGCATGCGGGACTGAAGTCGGCCGGCGTGACCGCCGACGAGGTCGACCGGGTGGTGGTGACCGGCATGCACGGGCGGGCGGCCAAGGCGGTCGGCCGTGCCCTGGGGGTGCGCGACGGCGTCCTGGGGGACGACCTCGGCTCGACCGTCGGCCAGACGGGTGCGGCCCATGCCGGGCTCGTGCTCGCGACCCTGCTCGAGCAGGCGTCGCCCGGGGAGGTCGTGGCCGTGGCGTCGTTGGCCGACGGCGCCGACGTGCTCGTCTTCCGGACCACCCCCGCGCTCGCCACCTGGTCGTCGACGTACCCGGTCGCCGCACAGGTGGCCGCCGGCGCCGACCTCCCCTACGGCAAGTTCCTCGCCTGGCGGGGCATGGTCTCCCCCGAGCCGCCCCGGCGTCCCGAGCCGCAGCGGGTCTCGTCCTCGGCCGCCTGGCGCAACGAGTCGTGGAAGTTCGGCTTCGTCGGGAGCCAGGACCGCTCGTCCGGTGCCGTCCACCTCCCCCCGTCGCGGGTGTCGATGGTGGGCGGCGCCGTCGACGACATGGTCCCGTTCGACCGGTCCGACGCGGTGGGCACCATCGCGACCTACACGATCGACCGCCTGGCGTACTCGCCGAGCCCCCCGACCGTCTTCGCCGTCCTCGACTTCGACGGTGGCGGGCGCTTCCCGGTGGAACTCACCGATGTCGACCCGGACACCGTCGACATCGGTGACCGGGTGGCGATGACCTTCAGGAGGCTCTACACGGCGGACGGCATCCACGACTACTTCTGGAAGGCCGCGCCGGTGCGCCCGCCGTCGGGCGCCGGGGCAACCGGCTGACCGGCCGGGTCGCCGAGCGGGTCACGTGGCGCCGGGCCCGCTCCGGTGCGGCGGCGGATCCGGCGTTGCAGCAGACAGGCAGACACACGGGAACGGACGCAGGAAGAAGGCAGGAAGAGCAATGGCTTCACACGGGATCAAGGACCGGGTGGCGATCGTGGGGATGGGGTGCACCCGGTTCGCCGAACACTGGGACAAGAGCCTCGACGACCTCATCGTCGACGCGGCCGAGGAGACGTTCGCCTCGGCCGGCGTGACCAAGGACGACGTCGACGCCTTCTGGTTCGGCACCGCCCAGTCGGGCATGAGCGGCATCACCATGGCCCGACCCCTGCAGCTCGAGCACAAGCCGGTCACCCGGGTCGAGAATTACTGCACCACCGGTTCCGAGGCGCTACGGGCCGCGGCGTACGCGGTGGCGTCGGGTGCCTACGACGTGGCCATGGCCCTCGGCGCCGAAAAGGTGAAGGACTCCGGGTACCAGGGGCTCAACGCCTTCCCCATCCCGAACGACGGGACGGCCCGCACCCTGACCGCGGCCGCCATGTTCTCGATGGTCGCGCCCGCCTACGGCAAGAAGTACGGGGTCGGTGAGGACGAGCTCACCGAGGTCCTCGCCCGCATCTCGTGGAAGAACCACCAGAACGGCGCCCGCAATCCCCGGGCACAATTCCGCAAGGAGGTCTCCACCGAGACGATCTGCGCCTCCCCCCGGGTGGCCGGTCGGCTCGGGGTGTTCGACTGCGCCGGTGTGGCCGACGGTGCGGCCGCCGCCGTCGTCGTCCGCGCCGAGGATGCCCACAAGTACACCGACACGCCGATCTACATCAAGGCGCTGTCGTTCGCCGCGGGCAGCGGGTCCGGTCTGATCGACCCCGACTACGACTACACGTGGTTCCCCGAGTGCGCCGCCACCGCCCGGGACGCCTACGCCCAGGCCGGGATCACCGACCCCCGGCACCAGCTGGCCATGGCCGAGGTGCACGACTGCTTCACACCGACCGAGCTGGTCCTCATGGAGGACCTCGGCTTCGCCCCGCGGGGCACGGCGTGGAAGGAGGTGCTGGCCGGCACGTTCGACCGCACCGGTGCACTCCCCGTGAACCCCGACGGCGGTCTGAAGAGCTTCGGCCACCCGGTCGGCGCGTCGGGACTCCGCATGTTCTTCGAGGCCTGGCTGCAGCTGCGCGGCGAGGCGACGCCGGAGCGCCAGATCGATACGGACAGGACCCTCGCCCTCACCCACAACCTGGGGGGCTATCCGGGCGAGATGGTGTCCTTCGTGTCGGTGGTCGGCACCGAGCTCGGCTGACTCGAGTCGGGGTCGGCACCGCCCGCCGCCCGTTCGGCGGCGTGGCGGAGGTAGTTGCCCAGCAGCACGACCATCATCCCGCCCATGAGCGTGGCGAGGCCGATCCCGGCCACCTCCTGACGGGCGACCGGGTGCACGACCAACGACGACAGTGCGACGGCGATCCCGGTCGCCACCAGCAGTCCGCCCCCCGCCAGCACGACGTGACCTCCCGACGGCGCCCGCGCCGTCCGGCCGGGCCCCCGGGGATCCGGAGGCGACGCGGCACCGTTCCGGGGGTCGGAGCTCAGGCGGCCACGCCCGCCGCCTGGCGCTCGTCCAGCAGGGCCCACCAGGCGTCGGCGGCCAGCCGGGCGGCGTCGGCCACCTCGGCGGCGTCGGCCCCGAGGAGGGCCAGCGCCTCGACCGCCCAGTCACCGTGGTCGACGTCCATGGCCGCGTGGACGTCCCAGAAGCGGGTCCCGGCGGCATCGACTCCGTACCACCGACGGAGGCCGTCTCCCTTGGACGCGGCGATCGCCGCGGCCTGGGACTCGTACGCGGCGAGCCCGGCGAGGGCGGCGACCGGCGACCGGCGGGCCAGCGCCCGGTAGGTGTCGGCAAGCCGGCAGGCGGCGGCGCCGGGACCGGTGGCCTCGGGCGTGACCGCGAGCGCGGCGGCGAACCCGTCGAACAGGGTCAGGTGGGGCTCGGGGTGCCCGAGTTCGTCGGCCAGGTTGCGGGCGACCGGTTCAGCGGCCTCGTACTCGGCCTCCGCCATCAGCTCGTCGACGACCGTGGTGAGCACCTCGGGCAGCACGGCCTCGAAGGCCCGGTACTGGACGGCGTACTCGGCGAGCTCGGCGGGCCTCAGCTCCCCCGCCTCCCACCGCCGGTAGAAGGGGTGGGTCAGGAGTCGACGGTCCCCGATCGCCGTGTCGACGGCGCGGGCCAGGTCAGAGGCTCCGATGGTGGCGGCTGCACGGGTGTCGTGGGTCATGTGGAGACCATACCAACGGGCTCCCGGCGGAGACCGGACGATCAGCGGGCGACGGCCTGCTGGCTGGAGGGGTGTGCGTAGCGGCCGCTCACGTACGTGGGGAGCCCGCCGTCGGTGACCGGGCGGCGTCCGTCGCGTCCGTCGCGTCCGTCGCGTCCGTCGAGATAGTGCAGCTTGCGCTCCCGCTCGACGGCCATGCCCTGGAGGTGCACGAGCAGCCCCACGTAGGCGACCAGAGCCACGGCGTCCAGCCCGCACAACGCCCACATGACGGAGGCGCCGGTCGCCACGGCGACCAGCAGCGTGACGGCGAAGCCGGCGGCGAGCACGCTCAGCAGGTCGCGACGCCGTCGACGGGCCCGCTGGCGGGCATGGCCGTCGGCGCGGAGCGTGTCGGCGCGGAGCGTGCCGGCGCGGTCGACCGGGGGCCCGTCCGCGGGTACCCGCTCGTCGCGGACGGCCCGGTCCCGGCCCACCACCGTGAACCCCACGTCGTCACCCGCGTCACGAGTCGACCGCGGTGACCCGGCCGTCATGGCCCGGACCGGCGCACCCGTGCCGCTTCCGGGCGCGGGCTCGCCCAGGAACGCGAGGGCGGGACGGGGAAGCTCCTTCGCCCCCACCACGGTGAGCTTGGGCGGTGTACCGGAGTCGGGGTAGGCGATGCCGGACGGCGTCCCGTGGCCGTCGACCGCCCGCAGGCGGTAGGCGGGTGCGACGATGGGCTCCGGTGCGGAGTGCTCGAGGATGCGCAGCTGGTGGTGGAAGTGGGTGATCGACTGGTCACCGCCGCTGCGGGCCCGTCGTCTGAGCACCCCCGGCCCGAGGATGACGGCCCATGCCACCACGATGATGATCACAACGACCACGGGCACCACCTCCTCCACCGCCTACTTCCTGTGCAGACGCTACCGACGACGAATTCCCCGGTGGTGGATGCTCGCCGGCGTGGTGGACGCCCGCCGGTAGCGTCGGCGGGATGACGGTCCTCTGGATCCTGATCGGCGTCGCTGCGGTGTCCGCCGTCGTCGACTGGGCGGCGCTGTCCCGGGGCGCACATCGGATCGAGTACGCGGCCAAGCCGGCGGTGCTGGTCGCACTCACCCTGGCTGCCGCAGCCCTACCGGCCGGTCATACCGACCTCCTCCACCGGAGGTGGTGGTTCGTGGCCGCACTCGCGTGCTCGCTGGCCGGGGACGTCCTCCTGATGCTCCCGCACGACCGGTTCGTCGGCGGCCTGTCGGCCTTCCTGGTCGGGCACGTGCTGTTCATCGTGGGACTGCTGCAACCGCCGTCACCCCCCGGCACCCCGCCGTTCGCCTTCTCGTCGGCGGGTCTGGCGGTGGCCGGTGTGGCGGTGGCCGGTGTGGCGGTGTGGCGGTGTGGCCGGCGGTGCTGATCTTCGGGGCGCTCGGACGGGACGGGCACCGCGAGCTGACGGCACCCGTCGCGGTCTACCTGGTCGCCATCGGCACCATGGCGGTGCTCGCCACCAACGTCGGGGTACCGGCAGCGGCCGCCGGAGCAGTGCTCTTCGTGGTGTCCGACACCGTCCTGGCCCTCAACCGGTTCGTCCGGCCGATCCGCTACGGCGACGTCGCCGTCCACGTCACCTACCACCTGGCCCAGTTGCTGCTCGTCCTGTCACTGCTCGGCTGACGGACATCCTGCGACCACTCCGTCGCACGGCCTGTGGGCCGTCAGTCGAACGACGGCTCGGCGTCGCGTGAGCGCTTGAGCTCGAAGAAGCCCTCGGTCCCGGCCACGGCGAGGACCCCGTCCCACAGGCGCCCGGCGGCCTCGCCCTTCGGTGCCGGCGTGACCACGGGGCCGAAGAAGGCCACCCCGTCCACGGAGATGACGGGTGTGCCGACATCCATGCCGACCTGGTCGATCCCCTCGTAGTGCGAGGCACGCAGCGCCTCGTCGTGGGCCTCGCTGCCGGCGGCGCCCAGCAGGTCGGCAGGGAGTCCCGCATCGGCCAGCGCCTTGCCTATCGTGTCGAGATCGCGCGCCTCGCCCCGCACGTGGAACCGGGTGCCGAGGGCGGTGTAGAGCGGACCGATCACCTCGGGGCCGTGGGCCTGGCCGGCGGCGACGACGACCCGGACCGGGCCCCACGCCTGCGCCAAGAACTCCTGGTACTGCTCGGGCAGATCGTCCCGACCGGCGTTCAGCTCGGCCAGGGACATCACGTGCCAGTGGACGTCGATGTCCCGCACCTCCGCCGCGTTCAGGATCCAGCGCGACGTGATCCAGGCCCACGGGCAGAGCGGGTCGAACCAGAAGTCGACGACGGTGGGACCGGCGGTGCTGTCGGGCATGGGGCTCCTCGGGTGCGGGATCGGACGGCTCGTCCCTGTACAACCCCGGCCGGCGTCGATTGCTTCCGCCACCACGCCCGGGTCGTCCGACGGTGGTGCGCCCGTCAGCCCGCCCCGACGTGCCAACGCGTGGCCCCGCCGGGTGGGACGGTCCGGAGGGCGGTCGCCCGAAGCGGATCCATCCGGTAGATCGTCCATGGCGGTGGCCCGGCCGACGGGGCGCCGTAGTCGGCAGTCAGGGCGACGCCGGACTCGTCGACCCGGGCCGGCCAACCCTGGGTGCTCCACCGCTCGGCCATGGCGGCGACCGTCGTCCGGTCCGTGATCCTCGCCGCGGTCCCGTCCACCACGAGGTCGAACTCGTGGGTGGCGACACTGAGCGTGCACCGTGGATCGCGTGCGAGGTTCCGCCCCTTCAACGTCCGTTCACCGGTCTCGATCCAGAAGGCGTCGTCGACCCAGAGCGCACCGACGCCGGTCACGTGGGGACTTCCGTCCCGGTTGATCGTCGCCAGCCAACAGGTGTGCCGATCGGGTCCGCCCGTGCCGGGCGCCTGGGTCACCCCCGCTTCGAGCCGGGTGGCGATGGCGTCCCAGTCGAGAAGAGGCAGCCCGTAGTGGTCGGCGAGGTTCGTGGCCTCCATGGACGTCAGCCGATGCACGGGGTCTGACTTCGTGAGCGTCGACCGTGTGCTCCCCCGGTCCGCACCCGGGTGTCGGGAGTCCAACGCGCTCGGCGGAGGTCGGCCACCGGTCCACCTACGCCGCAGCTGCGAACGCGGCGGAGGTGCGGCGACGGGACGGCGGACATCCGACGAGATCAACCACAGGTGCCCCCCTCCGGGACGGGCTGACGCGGACACGCACCGCTCGCGGCCATCTTCGGACGGGGCCGGAGACCCGCCCGAAGGAGTTGTGCGAGGTCGGCACGTCGGAGGGAGGGGACGTCGGTCGCCGCCTGGATGGTCGGTGCACCGTTCGTGGCCATGTCGACGACCGGCCCGAGACCCAGGCCCACACCGCTGCCGTAGAAGGGAGCGCCGCCGAAGCTGAACAGGCCGCCGTCGACCGCGGAGAACCAGTAGCCACTGCCGTCGGGCATCGACGCCATGGAGACGACGGGTCGAGCGAGGGTGAGATTCCCTGTCGAACCGAAGAACGGTGCGTCGCCGTAGGAGAACACGCCGCCGTCCGAGGCCACGAACCAGTACCCACCGCCGTCCGTGGTCGCCGCCATGCCCACGATCGGCTTGTTGAGCGCGATGCCCCCGGCCGAACCGTAGAAGCCGGCGTCGCCGTAGGCGAACACGCCGCCGTCCGAGGCCACCAGCCAGTAGCCCTGTCCGTCGGGCGTGGCGGCCATGCCCACGATCGGCTTGTTGAGCGCGATGCCCCCGGCCGAACCGTAGAAGCCGGCGTCGCCGTAGGCGAACACGCCGCCGTCCGAGGCCACCAGCCAGTAGCCGCCGTCGTCGGGCGTGGCCGCCATGCCCACGATCGGCTTGTTGAGCGCGATGCCCCCGGCCGAACCGTGGAACGCTGCGTCGCCGTAGGCGAAGACCCCGCCGTCCGAGGCCACCAGCCAGTAGCCGCCGTTGTCGCCGGTCGGCGTGACGGCGACGATCGGCTTGTTGAGGTTGAGGTTTCCCGCGTCGCCGAAATACGCGGCGTCGCCCGCGTGGGCGACGTCACCGTACGAATCCACCTGGTAGTAGCCGATCGCACCGGATCCGGAGATCG
>JAKAZC010000308.1 GCA_021826655.1 Actinomycetes bacterium
CCGGCACGCGCCGCCACGCCCGCACATCCGGTGCCGCTCCTCGTGGCCGCCCTGGCACCCCGGCTCCTGCGGGTGGCCGGCGAGAAGGCCGACGGCACCGTGCTGTGGATGGCGACGGCCAGGGCCATCGGACAGCTCGTGGCGCCCCGGATCCGGGATGCCGCGGCCAAGGCGGGGCGCGCGGCCCCCCGGATCGTGGCCGGCATCCCGGTGGCCGTGCACGACGACGTGGTCGAGGCCCGCCGGGCCGCGGCCGAGCAGTTCGCCCTCTACGGCCGGTTGCCCAACTACCGCCGCCTGCTCGAGGCCGGGGGGGCCGGTGGGCCGGCCGATGCCGTGATCGTGGGGGACGAGGCGTCGGTCACGACGTCCATCGGGGCGCTGTTCGAGGCAGGCGCCACGGACCTGTGGGCGGCGCCCTTCGCCGTGGGGCCCGACGGTTCTGGGTCCCGTCGACGGACCCGCGAGCTCCTGCAGTCCCTCGCCCAGCAACCCTGACGACCGCCGACGCCCTCCGGCTGGTGCGGCAGGCGGGACCGCTCGCCCGGGGCGAACGGCGCGCCCTGGGGCAGCAGGGGCGGCCAACCCGACTGGCGCGCCCGGCGACCGGGACGACCTGGGGGAGCGGTGGGGCTGCGTGGGCCGGCTGCGCCCTTCTCAGGCCGACGGCGCCTCGTAGGTGGCCACCAGGATGGCCCGGGCCAGGGTGTGGCCGAACAGGTTGAAGCCCAGGATGGCCGGGGCCACGTCGGCACCGATGCCGAGGGACTCGACGTCGACGGCGTGGACGACGAAGGCGTACCGATGGGGACCGTGGCCCGCCGGGGGCGCGGCGCCGACGAAGCCGGCCGTCCCGGCGTCGTTGCGCACGGTGACGGCCTGCTGCGGCATGAGGGCGCTGCCCGGGCTGCCGGCGCCGGCCGGCAGCTCCGTCACCTGGCGCGGGATGTCGGCGACGGCCCAGTGCCAGAACCCGCTCCCGGTCGGCGCGTCGGGGTCGAAGCAAGTCAGGGCGAAGGAGGCGGTCTCGGGAGGGAATCCCGACCAGGACAGCTGCGGGGAGCGGTCCTCACCCCCGGCACCGAGCAGGCCCGATACCTGCGGTTGGCCCAGAGGCCGGCCGTCGGCGATGTCGGTGCTGGTGAGGGTGAACGACGGCACCGGCGGGAGGAGCTCGTACGGCAGGGGGGGGAGCGGGCGGGGTGACACGTCGCTACTCCTTTCGTCGACGGGCGGGCACCCCCCGGGTGGGCGGCGGCACGGTCTCCCAGCGCCTCTCCGACACCGTCGGGATCCCGGAGGAGCCTACCCGTACGAGGTCGGCACGGGCATGCCGTCGGCCAGCCAGGCGCTCGTCCGCTCGTACGCCAGCATGTAAAGCGAGCGGCTGTGGCGGAAGTCGAACGGCGAGGGGGCCTCGGGTTGGGCCGGCGGGACGACCAGCACGGCGCCGGCGTGTCCCGCGGCCCGTTCCCGCGCCAGACGGAGCTGGCTGTCGTTGGACCGCGAGGTCAGGAGCGAAACGCTGTGCATGGCCATGGCGACGGCACCCCTGGGAGGGGCGACCCGGGGTGCCGTGCCCGTCGAGATCATGTACACGGTCTCCGCGCCGAGGTCCTGGGCCTGGAGGACCGGGCAGCCGGCGGCCAGGCTCCCGTCCACCAGCCAACGTCTCCCGACGCGGACCGGCGGGAGCAGGCCCGGTATGGCGCTGCTGGCCAGGAGCGCCGGCAGGAGCTCGCCCCGGTCGAGCACCACCGGCTCACCGGTCAGGGCGTCGGTGGCCACGGCGGCGAACCGGATGGGGCACTCCTCGATGCGCTCGACGGTTACCCATCGCCGGACCAGCGCCCGCATGCGACCGGTCGAGACCAGATGCGGGCGAACGCCGACGAAACCGGCCACGGCGCCGGCCAGGTTGAACCTGAAGGCGTCCCGCCGCCGGAGTCCGGCCCAGGCCGTGCGCAGCGCCGCCACGCCACCGGCTCCGGGCCGGCAGGCCATGAAGGCGGCGTTGAGAGCTCCGACGGAGGTACCGACGAGCAGGTCGGGCTGGATGCCGGCGTCCAGCAGTGCGGCGGCCGATCCGGCCTGCATCGGCCCCAGATTGGCGCCGCCCGACAGGGCGAAGGCCACCGTCATCGGGCGGCGGGCCCCCGTCGTCCCGGCCTCCATCGGTCCCCTGGCGCCGGCCGGTGAGCCGCACTGGCTCGACCTGCGGACATCGCCGTTCAGGCTAGTGGACGGGGCACCGGGCCGCTCTCGCCGGGGAGGGGACGGGCCGTTTCGGCCGTCCCCGCGGTGTCATTCGGGTCGAGGGCTGTCGTCGCGGGAGACGTGGGCAGCGACGAAGAGCCGGCCGCCGACGTGGACCGGCTGGAGGCGGATGGCCACGGGGACCAGCTCGCCGTCGGCCGTCTCCGCCTCGGGGTAGAGGCCGGGGTCCATCTCGCGGTCTCGGGGCTCTGCCAGGTAGCCCCGCCGGTACGCCTGGTGGCCCCAGCGCTTCTTCTCGGGGACCAGCATCTCGGCGAACTCGCCGGCGATGTCGCCGCTCTCCATCCCGAACAGCTCCTCGGCGGGCTTGTTCATCCCGAGCACGACGCCCTGGAAGTCGACGACGACCACCGCCTCCTGCTGCTCGCCGAATTCGGGCACGGCGGCGAGCACCTCGTCGGGGACCTCGAGCGCGGGCATCTCGGACGAGCTCAACGGACGGTCCTTCCAGTCGACGGCCCATGGCGGCCGGGCGGCGTGGTCTACTGCTGGGACCGAACGTACCCGACCCGGGAACCCGGCGGCGCGGGCCCCGCTCGAGGGGTGCCCAGACTTAGGCTGGTCCGCGGCGGGTACCGTGCTGGTCCCGGAGACCGGGTCCGGAACCGGCGAAGGGCACACCGAGAACCAGGCACACCGAGAACCAGGCACACCGAGAACCAGGCACAGAGGAGGCCCCCATGGGTCTGTTCCAGCGAGCGCACGACATCATCGAGGCCAAGGCCAACCGGGCGCTCGACGCCGCGGAGAAGCCGGACGAGATGCTCGACCTCTCGTACGAGAAGATGCTCGAGCAGCTGACCAGCGTGCGGCGGGCCCTGGTCGACATCGCCGCCTCCCGCAAGCGGATCGAGCTGCAGGAGGCCCAGCTGCAGCACTCGATCGACCACTTGCAGGACCAGGCGCGGGCGGCACTGGCCCAAGGTCGCGACGACCTGGCCAAAGAGGCGCTGTCGCGCAAGTCGGTGGCCCAGACGCAGGTGGCGGCGCTCGAGCCCCAGCACCAGCAGCTGACGGAGCAGGAGGAGAAGCTCACCCAGACGCTCAACGCCCTCCAGGAGCGGGTGAACGCCTTTCGGAGCCAGAAGGAGATCCTCAAGGCCCAGTACACCGCGGCCCAGGCCGTGTCGGGCGTGAACGAGAGCGTGGCCGGCATCTCCAAGTCGGTCAGCGACTCGGGGGCGGCCCTCCAGCGGGCGCAGGACAAGATCGCCACCATGCA
>JAKAZC010000309.1 GCA_021826655.1 Actinomycetes bacterium
GGCCGACCGTTACGATCGACCCCACACTGACCTCGTTCGACTCGTCGGTCTCGCAGGAGATCGTCGACCAACCCAGCGTCCGCCGGGAGCGTGCCTCATGAGTGTGTCCGTCCGGATCCCCACCCAGCTGCGCTCGCTCACCGGCGGGTCGGGCGAGGTCGCGGTGGAGGGCTCCACCGTCGGCGAGGTCCTGAAGGCCCTCGACGTCGCCCACCCCGGGTTCGCCGAGCGCCTCTTCGACGACGGCGGCGGGCTGCGGCGATTCGTCAACGTGTTCCTCGCCGACGAGGACGTCCGCTTCCTGCAGGGCCTGTCGACGCCGGTCGGGGAGGGCCAGACGCTCTCGATCGTGCCCGCCGTCGCCGGGGGCTGAGCCCAGCCCGGACCCGGTCACCTCCGCCGGGCGCGGCGCTCTTGCACGCGCCCCGGGGACATGGTTTGCTATTAGCACTCGACCTACGAGAGTGCTAATCACCCTGTAGGATGCGACGACGACTACAGGTGTGGCCGGTCCGGCCGGACCGGTTGACCAACGGAGGTTCCACGACATGCCCAAATTGATCTCCTTCGACGAAGAGGCCCGCCGGGCGCTCGAGGCCGGCATGAACAAGCTGGCCGACGCCGTGCGGGTCACCCTCGGTCCCAAGGGCCGCAACGTCGTGCTCGACAAGAAGTGGGGCGCCCCGACCATCACCAACGACGGCGTATCGATCGCCAAGGAGATCGAGCTCGAGGACCCGTTCGAGAGGATCGGGGCGGAGCTGGTGAAGGAGGTGGCGAAGAAGACCGACGACGTGGCCGGCGACGGGACGACGACCGCCACCGTGCTGGCGTGGGCGATGGTGCGGGAGGGCCTGCGCAACGTGGCCGCCGGCGCCAACCCGATGTCGCTGAAGAAGGGCATCGAGGCCGCGGTGGAAGAGGCCGTGCTGTCCATTCACGGCATCGCCAGGGAGACCGAGTCGAAGAGCCAGATCGCGCAGGTCGCCTCCATCTCCGCCGCCGACCCCGAGATCGGCGAGATGATCTCCGAGGCCATCGACAAGGTGGGCAAGGACGGCGTCATCACCGTCGAGGAGTCGCAGACCTTCGGCATGGAGATGGACCTCGTGGAGGGCATGCGCTTCGACAAGGGGTACATCTCCCCCTACTTCGTGACCGACCCCGAGCGCATGGAGGCCGTGCTCGAGGACGCCTACGTGCTGCTGGTCGGCTCGAAGATCTCGGCGGTGCGGGACCTCCTCCCGGTGCTCGAGAAGGTGATGCAGAGCACCAAGCCGCTGGTCATCGTCGCCGAGGACGTCGAGGGCGAGGCCCTGGCGACCCTGGTGGTCAACAAGATCCGCGGGACCTTCAAGAGCGTCGCGGTGAAGGCGCCGGGCTTCGGCGAGCGCCGCAAGGCCATGCTGCAGGACATCGCGATCCTGACCGCCGGCCAGGTGGTCACCGAGGAGGTGGGCCTGAAGCTCGAGAACGTCACCCTCGACCTGCTCGGCACGGCCCGCAAGGTCGTGGTGACCAAGGACGAGACCACCATCGTGGAGGGTGCGGGCTCGGACGACGAGATAAAGGGCCGGATCAACCAGATCAAGGCCGAGATCGAGAACACCGACTCGGACTACGACCGCGAGAAGCTCCAGGAGCGGCTGGCCAAGCTGTCCGGCGGCGTGGCCGTGATCAAGGTGGGAGCGGCGACGGAGGTCGAGCTGAAGGAGAAGAAGCACCGGATCGAGGACGCGGTGTCCACCACCAAGGCGGCCATCGAGGAAGGCGTGGTCCCCGGCGGCGGCGTCGCCCTCCTCCGGGCCCAGAAGGACATCCTCGAGCGGTCGCTGAAGCTCGAGGGCGACGAGGCGACCGGCTGCCGCATGGTCGCCCGGGCCGTCGAGGAGCCCCTGAAGCAGATCGCCGTCAACGCCGGGTTGGAGGGCGGGGTGATCGTCGAGAAGGTGCGGAACCTGAAGGGCGCCGAGGGCCTGAACGCGGCGACCGGCGAGTACGGCGACCTGTTCGCCGCCGGCGTGATCGACGCCGCCAAGGTGACCCGGTCCGCCCTGCAGAACGCGGCCTCCATCGCCGCCCTGTTCCTCACCACCGAGGCGGTCATCGTCGACAAGCCCGAGGAGAGCGCGCCGGCGATGCCGGGCGGCGGGATGGAGGACTACTAGAGCGAGGCCGTCGGCGGGTCCGTCCCGCCGGCCGGTCCGTGAGCGTCGAGGGGCACCCCGAAGGGTGCCCCTCGACCGCGTCCGGGTGCCGGCGCCGTCCGGCCCCGGGGGATCCCGCCCCAGGGGTCCCGGTCCGTTCCCTACACTGGGAGGGGTGGACCCCGAGAAGAGCGCGCCGCAACCGGTCGGTCCGGCCGAAGGGCTGGGGGTGCTCCACCTCTTCTGCCGGATCCGTCCCGAGGTGGACCCGAAAGCGGTCATGGCCGCCGCCGCGGCGGCGCGGGAGCGCGGTGCCCAGGTGGTCGCGGTGGCGCTGCTCGGGCACAAGGCGGAGATCGGCCTCATGGCCCTCGGTCCCGACCTCTGGCCGCTGCGGGACTTCCAGACCTCGGTGCGGCTGGCGGGGCTCGATCCGGTGGGCTCCTACGTGTCGCTGACGGAGGTCTCGGAGTACGCGGCCGGCGTTCCCGAGGAGATGAAGAAGGCCCGGCTCTACCCGGCGCTGCCGCCCGCGGGGAAGCCCGCGTTCTGCTTCTACCCGATGTCCAAGCGCCGGGCGGCCGACCACAACTGGTACGCGCTCGACTTCGAGGAGCGCAAGGCGCTCATGTTCGGTCACGGCAAGGTGGGTCGGACCTTCGCCGGCCGGGTGCTCCAGCTCATCACCGGCTCCACCGGGCTCGACGACTGGGAATGGGGGGTGACGCTGTTCGCGGCGCGGCCCGACGACCTGAAGGAGTGCGTCTACCAGATGCGCTTCGACGAGGCCTCGGCCCATTTTGCCGAGTTCGGCCCCTTCTACACCGGCGTTGTCGGCGAGCTGGACGAGGTCCTCGACCGGGTCATCGGGGCCGCGGGGCGGTGACCGGTTGACCCCTCCGTTGCCCGAGGCCACGCCGGTGCCCGAGGCCGCGCCCGCTGCCGTCCCCGACGCCCTCGACCGCCTCCGGGAGGAGCTGGTCCGGCTCGGCCGGGTCGTCGTCGCCTTCAGCGGCGGCGCGGACTCGGCGTTCCTGGCCAAGGTGGCCCACGACACGCTGGGTGCCGACCGCGTGCTCTGCGTCACGGCCGTCTCCGCGTCCCTCGCCCCCGAGGAGGCGGACGACTGCCGGCGGCTCGCCCGGGAGTGGGGCCTGCGCTGGGTCGGCGTGCCGACCGACGAGATGGCGGACCCCGCCTACGTCGCCAACGGCCCGGACCGGTGCGCACGCTGCAAGTCGGCGCTGATGGCGGGGCTCCTTCCCCTCGCCGCCGACGAGGGCGCCACGGTCGTCCTCGGCGTGAACATCGACGACCTCGGCGACCACCGCCCCGGGAGA
>JAKAZC010000015.1 GCA_021826655.1 Actinomycetes bacterium
GCCGACCAGCACCCCCATCCGGGCCGCCTCCTGCCCGATGCGCTCGAGCGCCCGGCCACGCGCCTCGTCGTCCGGCAGCGCGTCCTTGCGCAGCAGTTCGGCGTACCCCTGGATCGAGGTGAGCGGGGTGCGCAGTTCGTGGGAGGCGTCGGCGAGAAAGCTGCGGAGCCGCTCCTCGGAACCCGCCCGCTGGGCGAAGGCGTTCTCGATCTGGCTCAGCATCCCGTTCAGCGCCCGTCCGAGGCGCGCGATCTCGGTCGAACCGTCGCTCGGACGGACCCGGCGGGTGAGGTCGCCGGCGGCGATGGCATCGGCCTCGCGCGACATGTCCTCGAGCGGGCGCAGTCCGCGTCGGGCGATGACGGCGATCACCACCACCAGCAGCGCGAGCATGCCGACGGTCAGGCCGACCAGCACGACCCGCAGGAAGTCCAGCGTCGCCGTGACCGAGTCGAGGCGGGTGGCCACGACCAGCGTCGAGCCCGGGACCGACACCGCCAGCAGCCGGTACTGCGGGCCCGGAGCACCCCCGCGGTACCCCCCGGGCCGATCGGCCGAGCCCACCGTGACCGCACTGGGCGCCGGGCGGTAGGCCTGGGACGGCTGATCGACCCCGGTGCCCGCGCTGAGCGGTCGCACCGGAAGCGGGTCGGGCAGACGGGGAAGCGGGTCCGCCTGCAGGCGGGACCCGGACGGCACGGTCAGGACGGGTGAACCGGCCCGGTCCAGCAACAGCACGAAGACGTCCGGGCTCACCCGTCCCCGTACCTCGCCGGCGGTCACCGGACGGTCCGTCACCGCGGCGCGACGGACGAGCACCGCCACCTCGTGTGCCGCCGAGTTGAGTTGGATGTCCACCCGACCGTAGAGGAAGGAGTGGAGCGAGGTCAGCGCGATCAGGTCGACTGCCACCAGTCCGGCGGCGACCACGGCGACGATGGTGAGGACGAGTCGGCGGCGCAGGGTCATCCGTGGGCCGCCCGCAGTACGTACCCGGCCCCGCGCACCGTCCGGATGAGAGGCGGACCCTCCCGGTCCACCTTCTTGCGCAGATAGGAGATGTAGATCTCCACGATGTTCGACTCGCCCTCGAATCCTTTCTCCCATACCGAGTCGAGGATCTGGCCCTTCGACAACACCCGTCGGGGATTGGCGGACAGGAAGGCCAGGAGGCGGAACTCGGTGGCGGTGAGGTCGAGCGGACGGTCGCCCCGCCAGGCTTCGTGCGTGTCGAGGTCCACCACGAGGTCGGCGTAACGGAGGAGCGCGCCGCCCTCCGCCGAACGGGACGACACCGCCGAACGCCGTAGGACGGCCCGGATCCGGGCGACCAGCTCATCGATGTGGAACGGCTTCGTCACATAGTCGTCCCCGAGGGCCAGCCCCTCGAGCTTGTCGGCACCGGAGTCACGGGCCGTGAGGAACACGACGGGGGTGGTGACGTCCTCGTCGCGCAGCGTCCGGCACACGGCGAATCCGTCCCCGTCGGGGAGCATCACATCGAGCACGATGCAGTCGAAGTGTCCCCGCCGGGCCTTGGCCAACGCCTCGGCACCGGTCGCCGCCTCCTCGGTGGCGAACCCTTCGAACACCAGTGCCGACGACAGGACATCGGTGATGTAGGGCTCGTCGTCGACGACGAGGACGCGCAGCGGCTCGGTCACGAGCGGGCCTCAGGCGCGGACGACCTCGGCATGTCCGCGCGTGGAACCGACCAGCCGCTGGAGCCCCCACAGCGTGACCAACCCGAGCGCCTCGAAGACGATGAAGGCGGACATCTTCGACTCCCCCTCCACCCGATCGACGAAGCTGATGGGCACCTCGACCACGCGTGCCCCGGCCCGTTTGGCGGCATAGGTCATCTCGATCTGGAAGCCGTAGCCCTCGGCCCGGATGTGGTCGAGGTCGATCCGCTCCAACAGCGACGCGGCGTAGCACCGGAACCCGGCGGTGGCATCGGCAACCCCCAGCCCGAGTACCGTCGAGGCGTAGAGGTTGCCGCCTCGCGAGAGGAGGCGCCGGTGCCATGCCCAGTTGGGGATCACGCCACCGGGGACGTACCGCGAGCCGATGACCAGCTCCGCTCCGGCCGCCAGGGGGGCGACCAGCGCCGGTAGCGCCTCAGGCTCGTGCGAGAGGTCGGCGTCGATCTCGATGCACGCATCGAAGCCGCGGTCGAGTCCCCATCGGAACCCGGCCCGGTACGCGCTCCCGAGCCCCGACTTGACCTCGCGCCGCATGACCTCGACGTTCCCGAGCTCCTTGGCCAACACCTCCGCCGTGTCCGCCGTCCCGTCGGGGCTGCCGTCGTCGACCACCAGGACGGTCGCGTCGGGCAGTGCGGTCCGGATCCGGTGCAGCACGTGGTCGATGTTCTCCGACTCGTTGTAGGTGGGCAGCACCACCAGGACGTCCATCGGAACAGCTTACGGGACCGCCGCCTCCGACCCATACCGGGGTCAGCGGACCGTCGACGCACCCTCGGCCGGCGAGGCGTCGGGGACCGGGCGGCCCGGTGTGGGACGGGTCCGGCCCCACACCTCGCGGAACACCACCTGGACGGCTCCGCCCACCGGGATGGCCACCAGCGCCCCGGTCAGCGCGCCGAGCGTGGACCCGAACACGCCGCCCAGATTTGCCCCGATGAGCACGGAGAGCAGCACCCAGAGTGGGTTCATCCGGACCGTCCGGCTCATCACGACCGGGTAGATGAAGTGGTTCTCCACCAGCTGGAACCCGACGAAGACGACCAGGGCGACGACACCGGCCGTCGGCGAGTGGAGGGCGGCCAGCACGACCGCCGGCACTCCGGCGATCAGCCCACCCACGAGCGGGATCATCGCCACGAGCGCCACCCACAAGCTGATCAGCAGGGCGAACGGGACCCCGAGGATCACCATGGCGACCAGGATCACCAGACCGAACAGCAGGCCCATGGCCGCGGTGCCGAGCACGTAGGCGGTCACCGAACTGGACACGGTGGCGGCCACGTCGGTCACCGATCGACGGAGCCTCGGGTTCATGGTGCCGAGCAGGCTCTCTCGGAGCACCGGGGCCTCCAGCAGCATGAAGAGCGACAGGAAGGCGATCGTGGTCAGGGCCACGATGGTGGTGATGACCGCCCTGGACAGGTTCGCGCCCACCGACAGGGCCGGTTTGCCCAGGTTGTGGGCGTACTGCTTCAATTTCGGGGCGTTCTTCTGCACCCAGGTCAGGAGGTGGAACCGCTGGAGGGTGTGGGCCAGCCAGCCATGGCCCCGCTGGACCTGGTCGACCATCGTCGGCAGGCGCTCGGCCACCCGGGTGAGCGAGTTCACCAGCGGGTAGCCGAAGAGCGCCAGGAGTCCGGCGAAGACCAGGACGGCACCGGCGAACACCACCCCGACCGCCGCTCCGCGTCGGAACCGGTGACGCTGGAGCACGGCGACGGCCGGATTGAGCACCAGGGCGATGAACGCCGCGATGAGCACCCACAGGATGACCTCTCGGAGCCGCCCGAGCAGCCGGTACAGCACCCAGGTCACGATGACCACCGCGTCGACGGTGAGGATCGTCCGCAGCGGCACGCCACGCGCCGAGGCCGCTGCGAACAGGCGCTCCCGGCGGGGGGCGTCGGACCCCACGGGCGGATCGGTCCGCTCCCCCGGCGACCCGCCGGATGGCGTGACCGCCGCAGGTACCGACGTCGGCGGACCTGTTTCGTCCTGGTCGTCAGGGTCGGCCACGACCTCAGCATTACAGGTCCGGGGGGTGGCGCCGTGCCAACATGGGGTGGTGGAGGCCACGACGGCAGACGTGCCGCATGGGGAGCCGGAGCCGGGCTCCCGGCGGGCACGGTGGTGGCACCGCGGGCCGTTCGTGCACCGAGAGGTCCGGATGAGCGTGGCGACCGTCCTCGCCTTCCTCTTCGTCTTCTACGTCGCCCTTCCGCTCCTCGCCAGCCACCGCACGCAGGTCGACGCCCTCACCCACATCAACGTCGCCTACCTCGCGCTCGGCGTGCTCCTCGAGATCGCCGCGCTGGCCGCCTACACCCAGCTCACCCACTCGGTGCTCCCAGCCGAGGGTCCGACGCGGTTCCGGCTCTTCCGCATCAACCTGTCCACGCTGGCCCTCAGCCACGTGTCCCCCGGGGGGACCGCCCCAGGTGCCGCGCTCGGCTACCGGCTGCTCACCCAGTCCGGGGTCACCGGGTCCGACACCGGGTTCGCGCTCGGGACCCAGGGGATCGGGTCGGCGGTCGTCCTCAACGTGCTCTTCTGGTGTTCGCTCGTGGCCTTCCTCGTACTGCACGGGTTCCGGGTCCCGGCAGGTCTCGGCGCCCACGGGTCGACGTCCGCCTCCATCCTCGTCCTGGTGGCCGCAGGTATCGGCGTGGTGCTGCTCGGGGCCTTCGGCGGCCTCTTCTACCTCCTCACCCGGGGTCAGGAACGGGCCAGCCGGGTCATCCGAGCCGTGTCGGGGCACATCCGGTTCCTCGACGCCGACCGGTTCTCCTCGCTGGTGGAGCGCCTGGCCCGCCGGTTCGCCGTCCTGGTGGACGACCGGCCGCTGCTGTGGCGTGCCGGCGGGTGGGCACTGGCCAACTGGCTCCTCGATGCGGCCTCGTTGTGGGTGTTCGTGGCCGCCTTCAGCCACTTCATCTCACCGGTCGACCTGCTCACCGCCTACGGACTGGCCAACATCCTCGCCGCCATCCCGATCACGCCGGGGGGCCTTGGCGTCGTCGAATTCGTGCTCGTGACCATGCTGGCCGGCTTCGGACTGCCCGACGGCCAGGCGCTGTCGGGTGTGCTCGCCTACCGGGCGGTCAACTTCTGGCTGCCGATCCCCTTCGGAGGACTCGCCTACGCATCGCTCGAACTCCAGGGTCGTTCGGTGACCCTACGGCTCCACCGGCACACCGCGGCCACCCGGACCCGCATCGCCCGGATTGCGGCTACCGTGGCCGGCCGGTCCGGCCGAACAGCCGGCGCCACCACGGCACCCTCCCCGGGGACGGACCCGGCGGCTGGGCCTCCGCCCTCGGTGGCGGTGGGGCCACGAGCGACGGACCCCGCGCATCCGGCGGGTCCGTCGCTCGCAGCGTCGGGACGGGCTGGACCGCATCTCGGCGACGCCGCAGTGCTTCGAGCGCCCTCGCTCGGCACTGATCCTGCAGGCTGAATCCGAGGTCGCCGGGTCCTGACCCGGCCGTACGGCACCACGACCCGTCGGACCTGAGCGTCCACGAGTTGGCCCGGTCGGCCAGGGCGGCGTCGAGCACCTCGACGAGTCGCTGCTTGATCGCCGGGTCCTGGACGGGCACGATCACCTCGACCCGCCGGTCGAGGTTGCGCTCCATCATGTCCGGCGACCCGAACGAGATCCGCAGGGGGCGGCCGTGGTCGCCACCGAACCGGAAGATCCGGGAGTGCTCGAGGAAGCGCCCGACCACGGAACGCACCCGGATGTTGTCCGACAGGCCGGGGACACCGGCGCGGAGGCTGCACCGGCCCCGCACCACCAGGTCGACGGAGGCCCCGGCGGACGAGGCACGATAGAGGGCGTCGATCACCTCGGGATCGGTCAGGCCGTTGGTCTTGAGCACGATGCGCCCCGCCGACCCCGCCTCGGCCTCGGCGTCGATGGCGGCGAGCACCTCGGATCGGGTCGTCAGCGGCGACACGACCAGCCGCCGGAGCACCATCTCGGAGCCGGACCCGGTCAGGAGGTTGAACACCTCGGCCACGTCGGCGCCGATGTCGGCGTCGGCCGTCAGCAGACCGATGTCCTCGTAGGTCTGCGCGGTCACGGAGTTGTAGTTGCCGCTGCCGACATGGCAGTACCGGCGGGTGCGGTCACCCTCGCGTCGGATCACCAGGGACATCTTGCAGTGGGTCTTGACGTGGCGCAGGCCGTACACCACCTGGACACCGGCCTCCTCGAGGGCACGGGCCCACGCGATGTTGGCGCGCTCGTCGAAGCGGGCCTGCAGCTCGACGACCGCCGTCACCTGTTTGCCGGCCTGGGAGGCCTTGATCAGGGAGCCGACGATGGGGCTGTCCGTGCCGGTGCGGTACAGGGTCTGCTTGATGGCCATCACGTCCGGGTCCGACGCGGCGCGCTCGACGAACGCCTCCACGGATGCGGCGAAGGACTCGTAGGGGTGGTGCAGGAGCACGTCGCCGCCGGCCAGGACCTCGAACAGGTCGGCCTCGTCGGCCAGCTGTG
Organism: Actinomycetes bacterium; assembly: GCA_021826655.1. Next base: position 6,214 of record JAKAZC010000015.1, read on the forward strand.
GTGGCACCAGCGGGCTCCACGGCTCGGCCGCGAGTTCGGGCCGGTCCAGCTCGGCCACGGTGCGCAGCCCCCCGAGGTCGATGGGCACGTCGGCGAGGTACACATTGTCCTCGGGCACGTCGACCTCGGCCACCAGCATGTCGAGCAGTTCGGTCGAGATCGCCGCCGCCACCTCGAGTCGCACCGCCTGGCCGAACCGGCGCCGGTGGAGCTCCAGTTCGACGGCGGCGAGGAGGTCCTCGGCGTCATCCTCGTCGACGCTCAGGTCGGCGTTCCGGGTCACCCGGAACACGTGGTGTTCGGCTACGGCCATCGACGGGAACAGGCTGTCCAGGTGTGCGGCGATCACCTGCTCCACGGGCACGATCCGCCGCCCGTCGGGCAGGACGACGAAACGCGGCAGGAGCGGGGGGACCTTCACCCGGGCGATCCGCTGCTCGTCGGTCCCCGGGTCCACCACCCGCACCACCAGGTTCAGGCACAGGTTGGAGATGTACGGGAACGGATGTCCGGGGTCGACGGCGAGTGGGGTGAGGATCGGGAAGATCGTGCGCTGGTAGACCTCGTCGAGATGGTGCCGATCCGTGTCGTCGAGTTCGTGCCAGTCGGCCAGGACGATGCCCCCTGCGGTCATGGCCGGCAGCACCTGGTCGGCGAAGACCCGACTCTGGCGTCCGACCAGGGAGGTGACCCGCCGGTCGATGTCCCGGAGCTGGTCGGCGGGGCTCCGGCCGTCGGGCGAACGGGTGCGGAGACCGGCGGCCACCTGGTCCTCGAGACCGGCCACCCGGACCTGGAAGAACTCGTCCAGTCCCTCGGCGAAGATGGCGAGGAACCGCACCCGCTCCAGCACCGGTTGGCGGTCGTCCGCGGCCAGGTCGAGGAGGCGGTCGGCGAACTCCAGCCAGGACAGCTCGCGGTTGGCGAAGCGGGCGGGCGAGCGGGCCAGTTCCCCCTCCCGGTCCGCGTCGGGGGACCGGTGCCCGGGGGCGGGCGGGAACGGCGAGTCCCGTGGCCCCGGGCGCCGATCGGGCGCACCCGACGGGTCGATCACCGCCCGGCCTCCGGCCGCCGACCCGGGGGCCGGATCGGGCGGGGGCGGCGCAGGGTCATCGTGGCGCCATCGTATCCCCAGGTCGACACCGGCTGAGCGGCGGCGGGGGACGAACGTGGCGCGCTCCCCCGCCCCGCCGCCGGGCGCCGATAGGCTCGCCGACGTGCCGCTCCTCGCCCTGCGTTCCTCCACGTCCAGACGTGCACGTCGTGGGGTGAAGGCGCGCCGCCGCACGGAGTTGGGCCTGCTGGTCGCGGCCGGCTGCATCATCGTGGCGACCTACGTGCTCATGATCCTGGGCGTCACCGCCAAGGTCCCCGCCGACCTCGCGCCCCTGCTGGTGGCCATCCTGCTGCTGGGTGGCGTGACCCACGTGGCCAACCGGATCTTCGTCCCGGACGCGAACGCCGTGGTCATGCCCATCGTGTTCCTGTTGAACGGGATCGGCTACGTCATGATCTCCCGCATCGACCTCGGGGTGAACAAGCACTACGCCCCGCTGCAGGCGGGCTGGACGGCGGCCGGGGTGGCCGCCTACGTGGTCACCCTGTTCGCCGTGCGGCGATCACGGGACCTCGACCGATACCGGTACCTCCTGCTCGCCGCAGGTGTCCTCCTCCTGCTGCTCCCGCTGGTACCAGGGCTGGGCGTCAACATCGGCGGGGCCCGCCTGTGGATCCAGGTGGGGTCGTTCGAGTTCCAGCCGGTGGAGCTGGCCAAGATCGTGCTGTGCATCTTCTTCGCCTCCTACTTCGCGGACAAGCGCGAGCTGCTCTCCATCCCCACGGCGCGCTTCGGGAACCGCCTGTTCCTGGATCCCCGCCCACTCGTCCCGATCGTCCTGGCCTGGGCCTTCGCCGTCCTGGTGATGAGCCTCGAGCACGACATCGGCTTCTCCGCGCTGCTGTTCACCCTGTTCATCGGGCTCCTGTGGGTGACCACGGGTCGGACCGGCTATCTGGTCCTGGGGGTGGTCCTGTTCGCCATCGGGGCCTACGTCACGTCCAAGTACTTCACCCAGACCCATGTCCGGGTGGAGGACTGGCTGGACCCGTGGAAGGTCGCCAACGGGAGCGGCTACCAACTCGTCCAGACCTGGTATGCCATGGGCAGTGGCGGTGTCGGCGGCTCGGGTCTCGGGCTGGGCTCACTCGCCTATACGCTCGCGACCACGTCGCGGACCGACTTCATCTTCGGCGTCATCAGTGAGGAGATGGGCCTGTTGGGGTCGTCCATGGTGGTCGTCACCTTCCTGCTGCTCGTCGGCGCCGGCCTGCGGATCGCGCAATCGGCCCGGTCGGAGTTCGCCAAACTCACCGCCGCGGGCCTGACACTCATCATCGGATTCCAGGCGTTCTTCATCATCGGGGGGATCGTCCGCCTCCTGCCCCTGACCGGGATCACCCTGCCCTTCGTCTCGTACGGGGGATCCGCCCTCATCGCCAACTACGTGCTGGTCGCCCTCCTCATGCGCATCTCCGACGAGGGAACGGCCGGAGTCGACTCCGCCGAGCAGGCGAAGTACGAGGAGGACCTGGAGCGCCGCCGGAGGCTGCTGACCGGCAGCTGACCGGCAGCTGACCGGCGCGGGATCCCCCACGCGTCGCAACAGGTCTCCCCGCGTGCCCGGGGCGGGCCGCCGATCCGCCCCGAACGCGACGCCCACCGTCCGGGGCGCTGCCGCCGGGTCCGGGGAGCGGGGTCGCACGCACCGTGCTCGCCGTCCCTGACGGGTCCGTCCTGCGGGGTCCTCGGGCCCTGCAGGCACCCGAGACGAACGGATGACCGTGTCCCGGGGCTACCGTCCGAGGTCGGCCCGAGGTCCGGGAGGTGGGACGTCCCCGTCACCCGCGAGCAGTCGGGCGTCGACGAGGATCGGCACCTGGACGGGCTGGTGCAGGGCGACCGTCAGTGCGTCACTCGGCCGGCACGACAGCACCGAACGCCCCGAACGGCCCCGCAGGTCGAGCTCGGCGAAGTGGAGGCTCCCCGACCGTCCGACGATCCGGACCGCCACCACGTCGATGTCGAAGTTCCGGAGCACGTCGCTCAGGAGCTCGTGGGTGAGGGGTCGGGGCGTGGGGATCCGGCGCTGGGCGTGGGACAGGGCCACGGCGTCGGACATCCCGATCGCGAAGGTCAGCTGGCGCCTCGGTGTCTCGATCTCCCGGAGCACCACCGTCGGGTGCTGGTTCGGCAGGTCGAGGGTGACCGAGGCCACGAGCGTCATCCGGAAGTCGGCGGCGTCGACGCCGCGCGGGTCCGGGGGGGCGGTCGGGGCCGCGTCCATCCCGCCTGGTCCGGAGCCGGGCGCCGGCACGGGGTCGGTCGGGCTCCCACCCTCGCCGGCTGTCATCCCCTCGGCCACCGCCAGCGGCGATCCGGGGCCCGCCGTAGGCGCCGTCGGAGCATCGCCGGGGACCTGCTCGGGCACCGTCACCGCGTGCTCCGGTAGTGGACGCTCGTCACGATGCCGATGGCGGCCATGAATCCGATCATGGCCGATCCGCCGTAGGAGAGGAACGGGAGTGGGATGCCCGCCACCGGCATGATCCCCATGTTCATGCCCACGTTCTCGAACACCGAGAACACCAGCAGGGCGAACACTCCCGAACACAGCAGTCTGCCGAAGGCGTCCTTGGCCAGCTGCGCCATCCGGAGCACACGCCAGGCCAGGATCCCGTAGAGCACCAGGAGGGCACCGGCACCCACGAAGCCGAGTTGCTCCCCGACCGCCGAGAAGATGAAGTCGGTCTGCTGCTCGGGCACGTAGGCGAGGTTGGTCTGGGCCCCCTTGAACAGTCCCTGCCCGAAGATTCCACCGTGGGCGATTGCCGTCTTGGCCTGGTTGACGTTGTAGTTGACGACGCTGTTCGGCGAGATGAAGCCGGTGAGCCGTTGGATCTGGTAGTGCTTGACCAGTCCCAGGTCGAGCGCGACGAAGACCACCACGACGGCCCCCACCACCAGGAGCACCAGGTACCGGCCGGGCATGCCCGCCACGGCGAGCATCACCAGCAGGATCACCGAGCACACGATGGCCGTGCCCAGGTCGGGCTGTTTGATGATCAGCAGGATCGGGAGGCCGGCCATCAGGAGCATCCTGACCAGGTCCCGGAACTCCAGGCCTTCGGGCCGCCGCGCACAATAGGTGGCGATGGCGATGATCAGGACCAGCGTGGCGAATTCGGACGGTTGGAGCTGGAGCGGCCCGAGCGAGAACCACCGCTGGGACCCGAGCGCGTGGGAGCCGACGGGCGAGAGCACGGCGAGGAGTGCCAGCACGATCCCGACGTAGAGGATCGTGGCCAACTGCTCCCATTTGCGGTAGTCGAACAGCGACACGAGCACGAGCACCGCGAGGGAGATCACGAAGAAGATGAGTTGCCGCTTCAGGTAGTAGTGCGGGTCCAGGCCCGCCAGGGCAAGTTTGCCCCGGGTGGCCGAGTAGATCATCACGATCCCGGTGAGCGCGAGCACCAGGGTCGTGACCAACAGGATCGGGTCGATCCGGGCAGAGACGTGCCGGGAGCGAGAGGCGAGGGTGTCGGTGGCGTAGGTCACAGGTGGGCTCCGGACAGACAGGCTACCCGGCCGCTGCGGGCCGACTCCGGCGGTCCGCCGTGTCGGGGGGCCACCGGCACCTGTCGCCGAACGGGTGGCCGTGCCGCACTCAGACGCCGTCGGCCACCGCGGCCCACATGGCGTCCACCGGAGCCACCCGACCGGTCCAGCGCTCCACCTGCAGTGCCGCCTGGTGGACGAGCATGCCGAGACCGTTCTGCACCGTCGCCCCGCGTCCGGCCGCCGCCTCCAGCCACGGGGTGGTCGGCGGGTGGTAGACCAGGTCGACCACCAGCTGACCGGGACCGAGGAGCCCGGGGTCCACCGGCCAGCCTGCCGCCACCCCCTCCACATCGCCCATACCCACGGGCGTGGCGTTCACCACCAGGTCGGACGACCGGACGTCGGCGGCGGTGCCGACCCGGCCGACGGGGCCGGCCAGTGCGGCGGCTCCGGCGGCACGCCCGGGTGTCCGATTGACCACCACGACCTCGGACGCGCCGGCATCGCCCAGGGCGGCCACCACCGCCCGGGCTGCACCCCCGGCCCCGACCACCAGACAACGGCGCCCCCGCGGCGTGAACCGCCCGCCCCGGTCCAGGGCAGCCACCAGCCCCTCGCCGTCGGTGTTGTCGCCGAGCCAGCTGCCGTGCTGGTCCGAGACGCAGTTGACCGCGGCCAGGCGCTCGGCCACCGGTGTCCGCCGCTCCACGGCTCCGGCGACGTCCTCCTTGTGGGGCATGGTGACCGACAGACCCCGCACGCCGAGCTCGCGGGCACCGTCCAGGGCGGCGGCGGCCCGGCCGGGGTGGACGGGGAAGCCCACCGAGACCCAGTCCACTCCGAGGTGGGCGAAGGCGGTGTTGTGGAGGAGCGGCGACAACGAGTGCGCCACCGGGTACCCGATCACCCCGACGAGACTGGTCGACGCGGACAGTCCCCGGGGGAGCGGCCATGCGACCGGCCCGTGGGATCCGGGCTGCTCCGACCCACTCGACGTCATGTCCCAGTCTGGCCCGGTCAGCCCAGGCCGTGCTGCGATGCGATGGCCTCGTTGGCCTGTTGGCCGGCGTAGGTGTCGGAGAAGGCCTCGGTGCCGTCCTGCGCCACGACCACGAAGTAGAGCCATGATCCGGCAGGTGGATCCAGCGCGGCCTGGAGTGCCGCCTCCGACGGGAAGCACGTCGGGGTCGGAGTCAGGCCGTTGGTGAGATACGTGTTGTACGGACTGACCGTCCTCAGGTCGGCGCTGGTGACCGTGCCCCCGTCGCGCCCGAGGGCGTACAGGACCGTCGAGTCCATCTGGAGCGGCATGTCCCTCGCCAGACGGTTGTAGACGACCCGGGCCACCGGACCCATGTTCTTCAGCAGGACGCCCTCCTTCTCCACGATGGAGGCGACGATGATCACCTGATACGGCGTGAAGCCGAGTGCCTGGGCCCCCGCCGCCAGACCGAGACGGGCGGCCTGCGAGTCGAACCGGTCGACCATCGCCGTCAGCAGCGCACGGTCGGTCTCGCCCGGAGGCACGATGTAGGTGCCCGGAGCGAGCAGCCCTTCCAGACTGGTCACCCCGGCCGGCTGCCAGGGCGACCGCACCGACCCGTCCGCCGCGGTGCGGGCGAAGGCGTTCGAGAAGTGGCCGGGGAGCTGCCCGACCCGTGTGGCCAGCTCCGACACCGTGAATCCCGGCGGCACCACCAGGGCGAAGACATTGGGTCCGTCGGCCAGGATCGCCTGGACCTCACCGAACGAGGAGTGGGTCCGGAACGCGTAGCGGCCCGATCGAACCCCGGGGAGGCTGTGGAACTGGGACCAGATCCGATAGGCGAACGAGTTGGAGATGACACCCTTGGACGCCAGCAGCGACGCGGTGGCGCTCTCGCCCGAACCGACGGGAACGGTGGCGAGCACCTGGGCACCCTGCGGGCCCGACGGATTCGCCTCGGACCGCACCCACAGGTAGCCGCCCACCAGTACGACGACACCGAGCGCGAGCACCACGAGGGCGGTGATGCGCCAGGGATGGGGACCACTCCCGCGATGCGCACGGCGCGCGCGGGGCCCGACCGTCCGTGGCGCGGACGGAGGTCCGTCCAGGACGGCACCGTCGGAGGCCTCGGGGGCCGCCGGAACGGCCACCGAGCCGGCCGTCGGGACGGCGTCGTGCAACCCGGGATCGGACCCGTCGTCGGGAACCCCCGCACCATCGGTGGGTCCGGTCACCGTGCGGCCCGTCGTCCGTCGAGCCAGGCCATGAGCATGACCGCGGCCGCCGTCTGGTCCACCACGGCCCGCTGGTGGCGCCCGCGGGTCCCTCCCGCGGTCAGGGCGCGGTGGGCAGACACGGTGGTGAGTCTCTCGTCGAACAGTTCGACGAGCACACCGTCCTGCGCCAGCCGTGCGGCCAGTGCCTCGGCCTCCTCCTCCGCCGCCACCGCTGCTGGCCCGCGCGACCCGTCGAGGGACAGCGGGTGGCCGACCACGACGACGACCGCCTGCTCGTCGCGGACCAGGTCGACCACGGCGCGCCGGTCCCGCTCCACGTCGCCGCTGCGGACGATCGTGCCCCGCGGGGTCGCCAGCATCCCCCCCGAGTCGCTCACCGCGATCCCGATACGGCGCGCGCCGAGGTCGACGCCCACCGCCCGTCCTGGGCGGTCCGGCAGGGTCTCAGGCACCCGCGGTGAGGCGGCGGGCCTCGTCGAGTGCCCCGTCGACCCCCGACGCATCCTTGCCACCGGCCACGGCGAGCTCCGGCGAGCCGCCGCCTCCACCTCCCAGCATCGGGGCGACCTGCCGAACCAGGTCACCGGCGTGGACCGGACCACCACGGTCGTCTCGGACACCCTCCGGGTCGGCCGCCACCGCCACCGATGCCTTGACCCCGTCGGGACTCCCGCCGAGCACCACCACCCGAAGGCCTCCCTGGGCACGGACGGCCTGAGCGAGTTCCCGCAACTCGTCCGGTGTGAGCCCGTCCCGCCGGGCCACGACCGCCCCCGCCACGGATCCGTCCACCAGCGCACCGACCTCGGATCGGAGCTCGCGGGCACGGGCCTGCTCGAGCGATCGCTCGGCCGACCTCTGGCGTTCGACGAGACGTTCGATGGCCTCTCCGACGTGTTCGGGATCGGTGCGCAGCAGCGCCGCCGCCTCGGCCAGCAGGTGCTCGCGTGCGACCATGCGGTCGAGGGCCCCGGTTCCGGTGACCGCTTCGATCCGCCGCGTGTTCGATCCGATCGACGCCTCGGAGACGATCGTGATGGGCCCGATCATCCCGAGTGCACCCACGTGGGTCCCTCCACACAGCTCGACCGAGTGCGGGCCGGCCCGGACCACACGGACGCGCTCGCCGTACTTGTCGCCGAAGAACGCCAAGGCACCCATGGCCTCGGCCTCGGACATCGAGGTCTCCTCCACCGTGACCGTGGCGTCGGTGAGCACGTCGGCATTGGCGGTCGCCGCGACCGCGGCCAGCTCCTCGGGGGCGACGGCGCCATGGTGGCTGAAGTCGAACCGGAGCCGGTCGGGCGCCACGAGTGACCCCTGTTGGCGAACCTGGTCACCGAGCACGGTCCGCAGGGCGGCGTGCAGCAGATGGGTTCCGGTGTGGTTGCGACGCAGTGCGTCACGGCGCGGACCGTCGATGGTTGCGAGCGCGTCCTGACCGGCGAAGAGCTCGCCGGACACGGTGGCCCGGTGCGAGGTGAGGCCCGGCAGGGCCGACACGGTGTCGTAGACCAGTGCCGTCCCCGTCTCGGTCACGATGGTCCCGATGTCGCCCATCTGGCCACCCGACTCCGCATAGAACGGGGTACGGTCGAGGAAGATCTCGACCTGTCCTGCGTGTCCGGGATCGTTGTCGACCAGCACCGCCACCACCCGTGCCGGGGCGGTGTACCCGTCGGGGGACCGGCCGACGAAGGTGGTTCGCCCCTCCGCGTCGAGGACGGACCGGTACGCCTCGTCCCCCGCCGCCACCCGTCCCGACCGGGCGGCGGCGCGGGCCTGGGAGCGCTGGCGTTCCATGGCCTCCTCGAAGCCCTGCAGGTCGACCTTGGAGCCCGCCTCCTCCGCGATCTCGACGGTCAGCTCCACCGGGAAGCCGAAGGTGTCGTGCAGGCGGAACGCGACCGGGCCCGGAACCACGACCGCACCCGAGGCCAGGACCTCCTCCAGGATCGCCGAGCCGGTGGCCAGCGTGCGGAGGAAGCCCTCCTCCTCGCGGACGACGACGTCGCCGACCAGTTGGTGCTGCTCGGCCAGAGCCGGGTGGGCTGCGCCCAGCACGCCGACGGCCGCGTCGACCAGGCGTCCGGTGCAGGGCTCGGACACACCCAGCTGCCGGGCCCGTCGCACGGCGCGCCGGATGATGCGGCGCAGCACGTAGCCGCGCCCTTCGTTCGACGGCAGGACGCCGTCCGCCACCAGCATGGCCATGGCCCGACCGTGATCGGCCATGATGCGCAGGCCCGCGTCGGTCCGCTCCTCCCGTCCGTAGGTCCGACCGGTGATGGACTGGGCCGCGTCGAGCAGGGGCACGTACAGGTCCGTGTCGTACAGCGAGTCCACGCCCTGGATCACCGGGAGGATGCGCTCGAGGCCGGCGCCGGTGTCGATGCTCGGGCGGGGAAGCGGCTCGACCGAGCCGTCGGTCCCCCGGTTGTACTGCATGAACACGAGGTTCCAGATCTCGACGAACCGTTCGGGGCCACCGGACGCCGGACCGCCGTCCGCGCCGTACGACGGACCCTTGTCGATGAAGATCTCCGAGCTCGGACCGCACGGGCCGGTCTCCCCCATCTTCCAGAAGTTGTCGTCACCCAACCGCTGGATGCGCTCGGACCGGACGCCGACCGCATCGCGCCAGATGCCTTCGGCCTCGTCGTCGGTCTCGTAGACGGTCACCCACAGTCGGTCGCCGTCGATCCCCAGGACCTCCGTGACCAGCTCCCACGCGAAGGGGATGGCGTCGGACTTGAAGTAGTCGCCGAAGCTGAAGTTCCCCAGCATCTCGAAGAAGGTGCAGTGCCGGAGGGTGGTGCCGACGATGTCGATGTCGACCGTGCGGAAGCACTTCTGCACTGACGTCGCACGGGGCCACGGCGGGTCCTCGTCACCGAGGAAGAACGGTTTGAACGGCACCATGCCGGCGATGGTGAACAGCACCGACGGGTCGTGCGGGATCAGGCTGGCGGAGGGAACCGACGTGTGCCCTCGGTCCACGAAGAACCGGGTGAAGGCAGCTCGGAGGTGGTCGGCGTCGGGCGCCGTGCCGGGGGTCACGACACACAATCCTACTTGCCCAGGTGGGAGGAGGATCTCCGGGGTCGTCGACGCCCCCGGCTCCGCGCCGGGTGGGCCGGTGCCGGTGAACCCGCCGACCCGTCGGGCGTGGCGGGGGCCGCCCTGCTGTCGGCGTCGGGCCCGCACGGACCGGATCCACCCGGACCGAGCGTGTCGGTGGCGACGCTGCCGGCCCGGACAGGACGTGACCCGGCGCCCGACGCGGCGAGGTCGGCCCACAGCTCCGCCTCGTGGAGCCGCATCGCCGTCCGGCCGCTGGAGAGCGCGTCGCGGACTCGGCCGCCGGTGCTCCGGGCGGCACGACGTGCCGTCCGACCCACCTCGCCCACCAGGGCATCGGGCTGGAGCCGGGCCGACGCGGCCTCCAACGCCCGATGAAGCTTGCGCTCGGCGTACAGCGAGGAGGCAGCTCCGGCCACCGCACCGGTCACCAGCCACAGCGTGCGGCGGGGCACGCCTATCTGCTCCGGTCCCGCGTCGCCCCGATCGCCGCCCCCTCCGCCGGGGGACTCCCGGTGAGGCGACGCACGCCGCTGGCCGCCCCGGCGCGGACGGCGAGGACCTTCACCACCGGATTGGCGAAGGCACGGTACGCCAGCCGGGATGCCGAGTCGACCGTCGCATGGACCGACTCGGTCGAATCCAGTACGGCACCCACTCGCTCCATCTCGGTGGCGGCCTGGTCGACCACACGATGTGCGTCCGCCACGAGCGGGACGGTCCGGCGGGCCAGCTCGTCGGCCAACCTGCCCACGCGGGTCACCTCGCGCCGCAGCGAGGCGACGGTGACCAGGAGCGCGACGACGGTGACTCCGGACGCGATGGCGGCCACCAGCACGGCGATCTCTCCAGTGGTCATGATCGCCTCAGTGTAGATCGCCCCACCCGTGGGTAGGTGGGCCGGTCGGTGTCCCAGCCACTCGCTCACCCGGACACTGCGCTCGGTCGGCCACAACCGGCGGTCGGGCGAAGCCGTCAGGTGCCGGCCATCCCGACCACGGGCCGGTTGAGGGTCAGGCTCCCCGTCGATCCGTAGAACCCGGCGTCGCCGAAGGCGAAGATGCCGCCGTCGCTGGCCACCAGCCAGTACCCGGCCCCGTC
>JAKAZC010000310.1 GCA_021826655.1 Actinomycetes bacterium
AAGTCGACACCTCGCTGCGCGGTGATGGTCACACCGGGCGTCGAGGCGGGCACCAGCAGCTGCACGATGCCCTCTTCCGAACGGGCCGTCACGAGCAGGACGTCGGCCTGGGCCGCTGCTTCGACCGGCGACTTGATGCCGTCGAGCACGAAGCCGCCGTCAGTCCGGCGTGCCTCAACAGCGAATTCAGCCTGTTCCCACCCTCGGCCGGGCTCCTCGACGCACCACGCCGCTACGGCCTCACCCGAGACGAGGTCCGCCACGAGGGCCTCGTGTGATTCGTCGATGCTCTCGTTCGAGAGCGCTGACGCGACCACGTTGGTGGGGACGAACGGGCCCGGCGACATGGCCCTCCCCATCTCCTCGGCGACAAGGGCGAGGTCGTGCAGCCCCAGGTCCGACACGCTTCCCCCGCCCAACGACTCGTCCACCAGCATGGACGTCCACCCCAGGGCAGCGCCTTCACGCCACCAGCCCCGCTCGAACCCCGCCGGGTCGTCGGCCAGGCGGCGGACGGTTGTGATCGGGCACGACGTCTCGAGGAACCGTCGGGTCGTGTCCCGCAGCAGTTGCTGGTCCTCGCTGATCCTCAGCGCCAATTGCCACCTCTCTGTCCGGATCGGCCGCCGATCTGCCCGGATCGGCCGAGAGCGAGGCAAACGCTACACGCCCGGCCCGGAGATGCCGCTCGGTGGGCGTGTCAGTGGGCGCGCCTGGCCCGGAAGACGGTGTCGTGGACGACGACGAGCCGGCCGTCGGGGTCTTCGACCTCGTAGGGAACCGCGGCATCGACCACGACCTCCCATTCCGGGCCGTCGAGCGCGGCTGCCACTTCCTCGCCCGTGAAGAACAGCTCTGGCATGGGCGGGCGGGGCACCGAGGTCTGCAGATCCGACGGATGGTGGCCGACCACGAGCAGGGTGCCCCCGGGCCGGACCGACGCCGCGAGACGTTCGAAGAAGGGCCGGCGAAGAGCGGGCGGTAGATGAAGGTACTGCGTGGACACCAGGTCGTACCGACCGGCAGGGGGCTCCCACTCGAGGATGTCGCGCTGCTGCCAGTCGATCCGTCCTGCGACCTCTGGACCAGCCTCGGCCGCGTGGGCACCCGCCCGTTCGAGGGCGACGGGTGACAGGTCGACGGCCGTGACCCTCCATCCCCGCCGCGCGAGCCAGATGGCGTCCGCCCCCTCGCCGGCACCGACGTCGAGAGCAGTGCCCGCGGGCAGTCCCTCGACCTCGGCCACGAGTTGCCGGTTGGGTCGACCGCTCCACAGCAACGGCCTCGAGCGGTAGCGCTCGTCCCAGAAGGCCTGGTCGAGCCGATCGTGGCCGCCCGACCCCTGCGGTTCCGATGGGCTGTCGGTCACGGCTCCTCCTTTGCGGCCCCGGCGTGCCGTATCGTGACCCTGAACGAAAGTCTCTTGAATATCAAGATACTTGCCTGCTACCGTGCCCGGGTGCCGGCTTCGGGGGACAAGGGCTTGGCCACGCCCACGCTCCTTCGGACCGCGCAGGGGGCGTACACGGCGGCCATTCGGGGAAGCCTCGACGCCATAGGGGTACCCGACTTTCCCCGGACCGGCGCCTACATCCTGGCCGGCGTCGATGCCCTCGATCGTCCGCAGGCCGAGCTGCCGATCGGCCTGGGCCTCACGAGGCAGGCCGTGAGCCAGGTGATCGACACGCTGGTCAGGCGGGGGCTCCTCCTGCGGAAACCCGATGACGGCGACCGCCGCCGGATGATCCTCGAGCTGACCCCTCGGGGCAGGCAGGCGCTGGGTGTGGTGCGACGGGCGGTCGGCGACATCGACCGTGCGCTAGAGGAGCGGTTGCCTGCTTCGCATGTCGCCGCCATGCGTGCGGGGCTGACGGCACTGGCCGAAATCGGAGGCGCTCGGCTGCGGGGCGGGGCAGGGGACCCGATCCCTCCCCGCCAGCTCGACCGGTTCAGCCCGATCTTCCCGGTTCGGAGCCTGGCGCTTGCCCTCGACCACTACACCGCGCTCGGGTTCCGCACGCGGGCATGCGACGGTGACGACATGTACGGGTTTGCCGACCGTGACGGGATCGGGCTCCATCTGTCGGAGGACCCGGAGCATGATCCCCGCCACGGCGCCGCGAGCACGTACCTGTACGTGAGCGATGCCGACGCCCTCTACGAGGAGTGGTGCCGGTCCGGCACCGGGGGCCGGACCCGGGCGGTCAGGACCACCCCGTACGGGTTGCGAGAAGGCTCGCACGTCGACCCTGACGGGAACATCATCCGGTTCGGATCGCCTGTGGCCTGACTCCGGGGTGACCTCGCCCACGCGCACACGAGCAGGCCGTCGGCGTCGAGGTCGACCAAGTGACGGTGCTTCGAGCGGGAGTGCGGCACCGCAGAGCTCGCACCCGTCCCCGCCAGCGGAGGACGTCGGAGCGGCGTCCCGACTCGAGCCGGCTAGAGCGGGTCGGCGGCGCTCCGCCCAGTGATCGCGACCGGGGCCGGCGGATGAGCACCCGGAGCCGGATGGGACGGGGCCGTCGGAGCCAGCGCCTCCACGCCGATCAGTTCGGGCACCGACCCGAGCACCGCATCGCGAACCAGTGCCGCCATCGTCGCTTGCGAGGACGCGCAGCCGTCGCACGTCCCCGAGAGGCGCACAACCGCAGTACCGTCCTCGATCGACACCAGTTCGATGTCGCCGCCGTGGGAGCGGGCGTACGGGCGCACCTCGTCGAGCGCCAGCTCCACCCTGGCGACGACACCGCCCGGGTGCACGCCGTGCAGTCCGAGGAGGTGCCCGACCAGCTCGTCCGCCGCCATGTCGGCGAGCAAGGGTGGTTCTCTCTGCGCCGTCAGGCGGGCCATCCGGGCCAAGGCCTCCCCGTAAACGGCCGACAGCAGCCCCACCGCCTCGATGCCGCTCGCGGCCGTGGCCCCCGGTGTCTCCTCCAGCAGCTCGAGCAACTGCTCCAGGCGCTCGATGCGCCCCGCGACCTCCTGTTCGTCCATGCCGGATCCGCTCCTCCGTCCTCAGCCGTGGGACGCCCCCCACATGGGGGAGTGCAGCTTCTGGAGGACCTTCCCCTTCCCGAGGTACATGTGCACGCCGCAAGGGAGGCAGGGGTCGAAGCTGCGGACAGCCCGCATGACGTCCACACCCTTGAAGCCGTCGGATCTGTTCTCCTCGAATATGGGCACGTCGGCGACAGCGTCCTCGTGGGGCCCGGGCGTACCGAACCGGTCGCGTGGGCTCCCGTTCCACCGGGTGGGCGGGTAAGGGTGGCAGTTCGCGATCTTCCCGGCCCGGGTGACGAGGTGGTGCGAGAGCACCCCGCGCACCGCTTCGTGGAAGCCACAACCGATGGCTTCGTCGGGAACGTCGAGGTCCTCCAAGACCTTCGTCCGACCGGCGTGGACCTCGGCCATGGCCTTCTCGAGGAAGTACATGGCCATCGCAGCGGCATAG
>JAKAZC010000311.1 GCA_021826655.1 Actinomycetes bacterium
TCGCCCTTCGCCGAGGCTGCGGCGCCCGGGTCCGGGGCGCTCACGGGTACGGCGCCCGGGTCCGGGGCGCTCACGGGCGCTCCGCCGCGGCGAGCCGGGCCGCCAGTTCGTCCGTCCATTGGCCGACCGGGCTCCAGGCCGTGGCCGTCTCCTCCACCAGCTCGCGGGTGGTCTCGCGGATGGCCTCGTCGCTCTGGTCGAGGTCGAGGGGCACTCGCCAGGGCTGGCTCACGTACCACGGCGTCGTGGTGTAGAGCTCCAGGCGGTTGCCCTCCGGGTCGAGGAGGTAGATGCTCCAGCTGTTGCCGTGGTTGCGCGCCTCGAGCCCGGTCGCACCCAGCTCCGGCGCCCGGCGGTGGAACCAACGGAGCGAGCCGAGGTCGTCGTCGTCCAAGCGGAAGGAGATCTGGCTGAGCAGCTGGACCTCCCCCTCCACCCGGCGGCCGGTCACCAGCACGAGCTGGTGGTGCTCGCCGGGCCGGCGGCTCAAGAAGGTGAGGTGGCGGCCGAGGAACTCGCCGGCGTCGGTGACCACCATGCCCAGGAGGTTCGTGTAGAAGGCCACCATGGCGTCCATGTCCTCGACGAAGAGCCCGACGTGGGTGAGCTGGGCCGGAGGGGGCGCGACCGAACGTCCATTGGCGCCTTGGTCCATAATTATAGAATATTGCGCTAACAGTGGCCCCGGCGCAACCTCACCCCGAGCCCGGAGGGTGGCATCCATGGACGACGACCATCCCCTGAGCGACCTGCCCGCCGAGGAGCAGGAGATCGTGGCCCTGACGGCCAGGTTCGTGGACGAGCAGGTGCGGCCGACGGCCATGGAGCTCGAGCGGCACAACACCTACCCCGAGGACCTCATCGAGCGGATGAAGGAGCTCGGGATCTTCGGCCTGTCGGTTCCGGCACCCTACGGTGCCTTCAAGGTGTCGACCCAGTGCTACGCCCTGGTCACCGAGGAGCTCGCCCGGGGCTGGATGAGCCTGGCCGGGGCGTTCGGCGGCCACTCCGTCGTATCGTCCCTGATCGCCCGCTTCGGCACGGACGCCCAGAAGGAGCGGTACCTCCCGCCGATGGCCACCGGGGAGCTGCGGGCGACCATGGCCCTGACCGAACCGGACGGCGGGTCGGACCTGCAGAACATCCGGACGCGGGCGGTCCCGGACGGCGCCGGTTGGGTCATCGACGGGTCCAAGATGTGGATCACCAACTCACGCCGATCCGACCTCATCGCCCTGCTGTGCAAGACCGACCCCGACGCCGAGCCGGCTCACCGGGGCATCACCATTTTCCTGGTCGAGAAGGGCGAGGGCGTGACCGTCTCCCGGGACCTTCCGAAGCTGGGGTACAAAGGGGTCGAGAGCTGCGAGATCCAGTTCTCCACCTGCCGCGTCCCTGACGAGGCCGTCCTCGGGGGGGTGCCGGGCCGGGGGTTCGCCCACATGATGGCCGGTCTCGAGCTGGGCCGGATCCAGGTGGCCGCCCGGTCCATCGGCGTGGCCCGTGCCGCCTTCCACGACGCCCTGGCCTACGCCCGGGAGCGCCAGACCTTCGGGAAGCCGATCTGGCAGCACCAATCGGTCGGCAATTACCTGGCCGACATGGCCACGTCCATCTCGGCGGCCCGGTTCTTGAACCTGCACGCTGCCCGGTGCTTCGACGCCGGACGGCGCTCCGACCTCGAAGCCGGGATGGCCAAGCTGTTCGCCTCGGAGATGGCGGCCACCGTCACGCTGAACGCCATCCGGGTCCACGGGGGAAACGGCTACTCGACGGAGTACGCCGTCGAGCGCTACTTCCGCGACGCGCCGCTCATGATCGTGGGCGAGGGCACCAACGAGATCCAGCGCAACGTCATCGCCCAGCAATTGGTCCGCCGGGCCGAGGCGGGCCAGTCCGTCGGCGGCTTCCCCCTGTGACCCGGCCCCCCGTGACCCGGCCCCCCGTGACCCGGCCCCCCGTGACCCGGCCCCCCGTGACCCCGGCGACCGGCCGTGGCGAATCCATCGGGGAGGTCCGGTGCCGATGAGCCGCCGGGCCGACGATGATCCGGGCCGCCTGGGCTGCTACGTGCTCCCGGGGGGCGTCCCCGACCCGAGGAAGGGTCTCGACCAGGCCCGGGCCGCCGAAGCCCTGGGGCTCGGGGCGGTGTGGATCGGCGAGCGCTACGACACCAAGGACCTGCCGTCGCTGGCCGGGGCCATCGGGCAGGTCACCTCGGACGTCCGGATCGGCGCGGCCATCACCCATCCGGGCCTCCGACACCCCATGGTCCTGGCCTCCATGGGCCAGACCCTGCAGTCCTTGACCAGAGGGCGCTTCGTCCTCGGGCTGGGGCGGTCCGCCGACTGGCGCTGGCGGGCCTACGGCGTCGCCGCCCCCACCCTGCGGTCGCTGGCCGACACCGCCGGGATCCTCCGACGGTTGTGGGCCGGCGAGACCGTCACCTATGACGGCCCCGCCGGGACCTTCCCCTCGCTGCGCCTTCCCCAGCGTCCCGAGGCCGAGCCGCCACCGCTGCTGCTGGCCGCCGTGGGCCCCAAGACCGTGGCCACCGCCGGCCGGGCCTTCGACGGGGTGATCCTCCACCCCTTCCTCACCGTCGACGCCGTGCGCCGGGCCTCCGCCGCGGCACGTGAGGCCGCGGCGGAGGCCGGGCGCGACCCGGGCACCGTCCGGTGCGTGGCCACGGTGGTGGTGGCCCCCGACGCCGACCCGGAGCGGACCGCCCTGGCCATCGAGGCCCGGGCGGCCGGCTACTTCTCGGTGGAGGGGCTCGGCGACGCCCTCGTGAGGGCCAACGGCTGGGACGAGGCCGACCTGGCCCGGTACCGGGCCCAGCAGCCGCTGGTCGACCTGGGGGGGCTGCCGGCCGACAAGCACCTCTCCCGCCACCAGCTCATCGACCTGTGCCGCGGGATGCCGGCATCGTGGCTGCCGTCGGCCTCGGCGTCGGGCGACGCCGCCACGTGCGCCGAGCGCCTGCGCCAGTACCTCCGGGCCGGCGCCGACGAGCTCATCCTGCACGGCATGACCGGCGGGGAGCTGGCCTCGCTGGCCCGCGCCTTCGCCCACCCGGCCCCGTGACGGAGCCCGTCCCCACCCGCCACCCGGTCGGCCCGGACCGGGTGGCGGCCTGGCTGGGATCCAAGCTGGCCGAGGACGCCGCGACGCCCGTCGCCGACGTCGAGATCGGCCCGCTCACGACCCCGGGGGTGGGCCAGTCCAACGACACCCTGCTCTTCGACGCCCGGTGGCGGGAGGGCGCGGCCCGTCGCCGGGGCTCCTTCGTGATCAGGCGCCAACCCACCGCCAACCAGCTGTTCTACGAACCGGACGTCCTGCGCGAGTACCGCGTCCTGCGCGCCCTCGAGCACGGCTCGGACGTGCCCGTCCCCCACGTGCGGTGGGCCGAGCCGGACCCGTCGGTCCTGGGC